>JAAYQV010000014.1 GCA_012519065.1 Phytoplasma sp. | reverse complement strand
TTTAAGCCTAATCTTTTAATCGTTTCATAAGCTAAAGCTAAGGCTTCAACATCTAACATTGGGTCATTAGATCCTACTGCTTCAATACCAAACTGTGAAAATTGGCGATATCTTCCTTTTTGTGGTCTTTCATATCTAAAATTAGGCCCAATATAATAAAACTTAGATACTTCTTGTGAAGTATATAATTTGTTTTCAACATAACTTCTAATGACTCCTGCGGTTCCTTCAGGTCTTAACGTTATTTCTCTATTACTTCTATCTAAAAAGTTATAAGTTTCTTTAGTAACCATCTCTGATTGTTCAGAATCACGATGAAAAACTTTACTGTATTCCATAATAGGTGTTCTAATCTCATCATAATTATAAAACTCATATAGCGTTCTAATTTTTGCTTCTAACGCCTGCCATTTTTTAGTTTCTGGAACTAATACATCATATGTACCTTTAACTTTTGTAATCATATTCATACTCCTTTTTTGTCATTTCATATAAATAAACGTTATCAAAGGTATTTTTAAATCGATTAAAATTTCCCTTTGGAATAACTTCTTTTAACATAAACTTATTTTTTTCAATTACACGTTTACTACCAATATTAGATTCTACATGCTTAATGATGATACTGTCATAATTTAATTGATAAAATCCTATTTTTAAGATTTTACTTAACGCTTTACTCATAATACCTTTCTTCCAGTATAAATGATTTAAAGCATATCCTATTTCTGCTTTATTTCCTTCATATACGGTGTGGAAATCAATGGTCCCAATCATTTTTTGATTAGATAAATCAACGATTGCATATCCTACAGGTAACCCACGATTAGGCCTGGTTAGAAAATAGAGTTTAATTGAATGATAGGCCTCAGCTTTATCTTTAAACGGACCCCAACTTAAGTTTTCAACCACATTCATATCAGAACCATATTCATACATATCTAAAAAATCTTTTAATTCAATGTCTCTTAACATATAGTGATCAAATATAATTCTAGATACCTTCATGCTAACCTTCTCCTTTTATAATAAAAAAGTCCTTAGAAAAAATCTAAGGACGAATGATTCGCGGTGCCACCTTAGTTCTAGTTATGTATCATAACTAGCCCTTGTTTTTACTGTGTTAGCCTCAAAAGTTGTCCCTTTTATTCGAATTTATACAACCTTCCACCCTCGTTGCTCGCTTTTATAAATGATGAAATAAAACTATTCTTTCTCATCGGCCTATTAAATTATACTACTTTAATCATATATGATTTTATTTTTTTTGTCAATAAAATTATCATCTACATCTCCATTAAAATAGTGACCGGTCCATCGTTATTTGACATAACTTCCATGTGTGCTCCAAAAACGCCTGTTTTTACTTCAAACTCTTTTTTTAGTGTTTCAATAAACAATTCATATAAAGGCATAGCGATTTTTGGTTTAGCAGCGGTTATAAAGGATGGTCTATTATTTTTCTTGGTATCTCCATAAAGAGTAAACTGTGAAATAACTAAACACGATCCTTTCACATCTTTTAAAGATAAGTTCATTTTTCCTTCGTTATCTTCAAACACTCTTAATTTACCAACTTTATCCGCCATTTTTAAAATCATTTCTTCTGTATCATCTTGATGGATACCTATATAAATTAAAAACCCATGATCAATTTGGTTAATGATTTGATTATCAACGCTTACTAAAGCATTTTTTACTCTTTGAACAACAACTCTCATCTAATATCCCTTTCAATTTGATACACTTGAGGTATTTTATGTAGATTAACAATTAAAGTATTTAATTCCTCTACGTTAGATAAGGATACTTTAAGTTTTACAGTCGACTCTAACTTACTGTTTGCTACTGCATTAATTTCTAATATAGATACACCCACAGCATTAATCGCAACAATAATCTCAGGAACTAAACCTGCCCTACTTGTTCCAACAATTTTTATCCATGTTGCATATTTACGTTTAACATTTGATCCCCAATAAGCCTCTAATAGTCTATTTTGATCATAGGATAATAAGTTAGGACAATCTTTTCTATGAATAACAATTCCCGCACCTTTTGTTACATAACCAACAACCTCATCATTTAAAACAGGTGTACAGCAGTTAGATAATCTTAACTGAGGATTAGTTAATCCTTCTACAATAACTCCTGTTTCACTTTGGGCAACCAATTGTCTGGTTGCTTTTTCCATTTGTCTTTGTAGTAAAGCCTCTTTATTGATTTCTGGTTGTACGATTTTATTAATTACCGTTTTAGGGCTGATATTGGTCTTTCCTATTTCTAAGTAAAGATCTGTTAAGCATGTGACTGAGTTTTTCTCAAAATGCTTTTTAGCAAAATTATCATCAATCGTATATGGTACTTTAACATTTTCTAACTCATCTTCTAACATACTCTTACCTAAAAGAATGAGATGATCTCTGTTTTTCTTATTTAAAAATCCTTTGATCTTATGTTTTGCGTGAGAAGATTTAGCAATTTTCAGCCAGTCTTCACTTGGACCTGATGATTTTTTATTGGTTCTAACACTAATGATATCCCCTGTGTTTAACTCTTGATCTAAAGTGGCGATTCTATCATTAATAGTTGCTCCTACCATGCTATTGCCTACATCTGAGTGAATACGATAGGCAAAATCAATTGGCGTTGAGCCTCTTGGTAATTCAACCACTTCCCCTTTAGGAGTAAAGACATAAACATTATCACTTAAAATATCACTTTTTACAGATTCTACAAATGCTTCTGATCCTTCACTACGGTCATCAACATCCTCACTCATTCTTAAAAGTTCACCATACCATTTAAGTTTTTGAGCAATTTCAAACTGTTCTTTTTCTTTTGAATATGTCTTATTTTCTTTATAAGCCCAGTGCGCTGCAACCCCATTTTCAGCAATATCATCCATTTCTGGTGTTCTGATTTGGACTTCAAATAAAGTGCCGTCTGTTGATAAAACAGTGGTATGTAGTGATTGATAAAGGTTGGGTTTGGGCACAGCAATATAATCTTTAAACCTTCTTGGAATTGGTGTGTAGTTTCCATGAATGATGCCTAATGCTTGATAACACGTTTCTACTTTATCGACAATAATTCTAACTGCTAAAAGGTCATATATATCTTCAAAATCACGGTTATCTCTCATCATTTTTTTATAAATACTATAAATATTTTTAATACGTCCCTTGATTTCAAACTGCATTAAATGTTGTTCTTCAAACAACGTTTCAATGTGTTTAATGACTTTTTCAATTGATTTTTCACGTTGTGATTTTTTTTGTTTAATTAAGTTAGAAATTTTATAATACATACTAGGATCTGTATATCTTAAAGATCTATCTTCTAATTCTGCTTTAATTCTAAATAACCCTAGCCTATGTGCTAGTGGCGCATAAATTTCTAACGTTTCTTTAGCAATCAATATTTGCTTATCAGCTGGCATAAAATCAATGGTTCTCATATTATGTAATCTATCTGCTATTTTAATAATAACAACACGAATATCTTTAGCCATTGCCAACAACATTTTTTGATGGTTATCTGCTTGAGTTGTAGTGATATTGTTTGTATTGGTACTAAAAGATAGTTTCGTTAATTTTGTAACACCGTCAACCAAACTTGCAACATCTTGACTAAACCATTCAACTAAGTCTTTAAGCTCAACATCAGTATCCTCAACAATATCATGTAATAATCCTGCAATTAATGTATTTGGACCACCTCTAAGACTAGCTAAAATACGGGTCACTGCAACCGGATGGATGATGTATGGTTCACCACTTCTCCTAGTCTGACCCGTATGTTTTTCTTTAGCTAATTGATAAGCTTTGGTAATTAGGTTTAAATCTTTTTCTTTTGTGATGTATGTTTTTACATCATTCATTAATGTTTGATACAACGTATCTTGTTGGGTCAAATAGACCACCTCGTTCTATTATTAATATTTAATCAAAGTTTTAATTGGGTATTTATCAATACCTGCTCTGCCATTTAAGTCTTCTAATTCTATTAAAAACGCTAAACCAACAATAACTCCGCCTAGTGATTCAACTAATTTAATCGTAGCCTCTACTGTTCCACCGGTTGCTAAAAGGTCATCAACAATTAAAACGCGATCTCCTTTTTTAATCGCATCTTGATGAATAGATAAACTATTAGTACCATATTCTAAATCATAACTTACTGTTTTTGTTTCTCTTGGTAATTTGCCTGGTTTTCTAACTGGAGCAAATCCAATGCCTAAATTAACAGCAACAGGGCATCCAAAGATAAATCCTCTCGCCTCAGGTCCAACAACCACTGTAGCTTTTTGTTCTTGTGCAAATTTAGTAAATTCATCAGATGCAAATTTATATGCATTTCCATCTAACATCAACGGTGTGATATCACGAAATAAAATGCCTTCTTTAGGAAAATTTGGAACTGCTGCAATATATTTTTTTAAATCCATTTTGTTACCCTCCATATTGAAAATAAATAACTTTCTTAACCCTTATATTTTAATCTAAATTCAACATTTTTTCAAGGTAAGACCGTGATATAATAGAGTTAGGAGTGATAAACATGCAACCTTTAGCATATCGTATGAGACCAAATGAGTTTAAAGACGTCTATGGTCAAGACCATTTAGTTGGTCATGATGGCGTTTTAACTAAAATGATTGAGAAAAAAAAGTACTTATCTTTTATTTTACATGGTAATCCAGGTACAGGGAAAACAACTATTGCTAACTTATTTGCTACAAAAAGTGAAATGGATACTTATTTTTTTAATGCTTCTACTGACAATAAAGCTAAATTAGCAGATATTTTAAACATGACTAGTTACCATGATGTTTTACTAATCATCGATGAAATTCATCGTATGAAAAAAGATATCCAAGATTATTTATTACCGTTTATGGAAAGCGGAAAAGCCATTGTCATTGGTATGACAACAGTCAATCCTTATCAAAGTATCAACAGCGCTATTAGATCAAGATGTCATTTATATGAAGTAAAATCTTTATCTGATGAAGATATTAAAAAAGCTTTATTAAACGCGCAACATCACCTAGATGTGGATGTTAAGTTAAATCCTGATGCGCTTGAAACTATTATTAGATTTTCAAACTATGAAATCAGAAGTGCTCTTAACTTATTAGAAGCTGCTTCATTGGTTTTAGAAGATGGAGATATTATTACCAGTCAAGTAGTTAGAAAAGTGGCTGGTAAAGCTCAGTTAGCTTTAGATCAAGGAGAAGATCATTTTTATGATATTTTAAGTGCTTTGCAAAAATCGATTAGAGGTTCTGATGTTGATGCAGCACTACATTATTTAGCTAGATTATGGGTTTTAGGTGACTTAGAAATCATTTATAGAAGACTGATTGTCATCGCTTATGAAGATATTGGTCTTGCTAATCCAACAATGGGACAAAAAGTAATGGCCGCATGTCAGGCTGCTAAAATGTTGGGTGTGCCTGAAGCTAGAATTCCTTTGGCAAATATTGTGATTGATATGAGTTTATCACCGAAATCTAATACTTCTTATACTGCTTTAGATCAAGCGATTAATGATTTTGTGGAAGGAAAGAGTTCTAATATTCCTGATCATGCTTTGAATCGTGAGATTAAAAAAGATCCTAGTATTTATCATTATCCTCATGATGATCCATTTAGTTTAAACGCACAACGTTACATGCCAGAGTCTTTATTACAAACTAAATATTATGTACCTAAAGAGGAAAGCGCTTATGAAAAAGCATTAAGTGATAGAAAGAAAATTATTGATAAGATTAAAAGTATAAAATAGAAGATGATTCTTCTATTTTTTTATAGTAAAAAGCCCACTACATCTAACCTATCTTAGATATGGCAGGCATTATCTCTATTATTTCTAATTGCTATTTTTCAATGTTAGAACAACATCAATTTGATTGACCTTTCTAAAAGGTATAAAGGTTGCTACAGCAGAAATAAGTATGGCTATTCCAAAGGATACATAGTAACTACTTGGTTCTATTAAAAATATATCATATCGCATTTTATAATTGGTTAAGCCCTTAATATATATTTGGTTTAGTTGACCTGATAATAAATAACCTAACACAATCCCTGCAATACAAGACATCATTGTTTGGATGAAGTTCTGCATATAGAAAATACTAAAGACCTTATACTTGGGTACACCCAAAGATTTCATAATTGCAATTTCTTTTTTCTTTTCTCTAATACTGCTATGACAGTACGTAATCAGAGACAGAGTAGTGATTAAAATCAAGAATATTTCAATGATAACAAAGGCATTTCCCAATGGACTGCCCATTAGTTCTTCCATTCTATATACTAAGTTTACTTGCTCATCTTCTAATTTTATCCCCTTATCAAGTAGATATTGTAAATCAGATTTTGTAGGATTGACAATACCAAATCTATTATACCCACTATAGTAGAATTCTTGTGCAATTTTTTCCATGACACTCTCTGTAACAAGCACATCGGCCGTCTCTGAATTTGTTATACCAACGACTTTTACATTTTTAAGTATATCTGAAAAGTTTATGTTTTTATAATAAAGTTTATAGTTAATGCTTTGGCTAATATCACGATAGGCATACTCTTTATCTAAAACATCCTTCTCCTCTATCATCATTCTATCTAAAAACTTAGATGACACAACAACTTCTTGATCAGCTTCAGGTTTTCTACCAGAAGTAATTTCATTTTCATTATAAGTTTTATAAGTTGGAGCAAACATCGTATTCATATATATGGCAAATGGTTCATCTGTGAGTAGGAAGTTTGATCCTGGTATATTACTGAGGTGTTTATTTTTCAGTATATTTATATAATGATCTTTTCTTAAGTATACTGACTGATAGTTGTAATCAAGATCTATCCAATTTTCTTCATAATAACTTTCATCTGCGTATAAATCAGGGATACCTTTTTTTTCATAGTCCGTTTTTATAATGCCAGAAATTCTATAGGTATCAAAAGATTCAGTGAAGGTTGTGCTAATACCAACTTCTCTTCCAATAACATCTATTGTGCCAAATGTAGTTTGGGCCATATAGTCAGTCATCATAATTTGATTTTCTTCTTGTGGTAAGTTACCAACATATCCTAAGTTAAAGTTAAGTTCTTCATCATATAAATGTAGGTAATAATCTTTTGATAGTTTAGTCTCATTATCTATACGTAACTCTTGATAGGCACGGCTAGAAATAATCTTTTCAGGGCTTTTTTCTTCTAGTATTTTGTAAAGATATTTTCCTTTACCAAAATGAATTTCCCTATCTGTTGGTTCGTTATATTCACTTTTAATTAGTTTATAATAATTTCTATCTATTTGTTTTATTGCATTATCTAGCGTGTTTACGGTATTAAATGCAACAATACTTGTATGAACAAATAATAGAGCTGCTGTGATTGTTAAGAGTAAAAATGTAATCATTAGTCTGATTTTACTCATAAATACCAATGAAATAGCATATTTAAATTGAAATAAGAATGGAAAGCCCTTTTTATGATCTTCGTGATATTCAAAATCTAACTTATCTTTTTTTGTTTCCTTTTGAATCGAAATTGTTATTTGTTCTTCATCACTAAATTCATTGATTTTCTTAGTTAATTGTGATAAAAAGGTTTTTTTTGTAACTAGAATTTTTTGTATTTTATCCTCTGTTATAAAAGTTACTTCAACTTCCTTTTCTTTAGAAACAGTTTCATATAACTCTAAAAGTTTATTTGTTTCTAGTTCATCTTTTCTAAACTGAATACTTATCTGATTCGATATGACTTTTAAATCTGATACGAACCCATCCTGAATTTCTATTAAATAGTCACCGTATTTTAAAGCACTCTCATAGTCATGTGTTACAGTTATTACCAACTTATCTTTTGATATCATTTTCATTAAGTCAAATATAGTTTCACTATTTTTGCTATCTAGATTACCTGTCGGCTCATCAAGCAGCATCACATCAAATTTTTTGGATAAAGCTCTTGCAATAGATAGCCTTTGTTTTTCTCCACCAGATAAATATCTAACTTTGGTCCCCTTTTTATCTTCTAGCCCAACAATTCTTAAAATTTTATTGATTTCTAAAGTTGTTTTCTTCTCCGAAATTGTTAAGTTCTCCTCCAAAGATAAGTCATATAAGAGATTAAAATCTTGAAAGACAAAACTTATGACTTCTTTTCTAAACTCTGGGGTATCAATTTTATTGTTTTTAAATGTAATCTCTCCTGATGTAGGTGTTTCAAGACTGCCTAAGATATTTAATAAAGTGGATTTTCCAGACCCAGACTTCCCAACGATGAAAACTAATCCTTTATCAGGAAATTCAAGGTTCACATTATTTAGAGCTATGAGCTCTGAATCCTCGTTTTGATACACTTTGCATATATTTCTTAATTTAAACATTTAAAAATACTTCCTTTCCCCATTTCTTACCTTCTACTCTAATTTAATATATGATATAACGGTCCTAAAAAGATTTTCTACCCTAATTGAACCAAACAAAGTTCTAGGTGATGAAGTTATAATCCTGCGCCCATATAGGTTTCCCCTGAAGAGGATTTTCCAAAGCTGTAATATTTTTCTTCACCCTCAATAGATATTTCATAATCGTCTGTATCAAAATAAGTTCCCCTCAAAAACTTATAGTCATCTGCTAAGGCAAATATGATTTCAAGGCTCTTACTGCCCTCTAATATTTCATATAATTCATTTACAAACTCTTTTGATAAGTCTATGCTATACTTAAAACAATCAAACTCCTATATGTATGAAATAATAATTAAAATCGATTTGAGATACTTCATCAAAAACTTTGACCACAGGAGAATCTTGAAATGCTTCTTTGTATACATAAATAATGGCATTATATTTTTTCTAGGTAGTCAAAGGCACTATCATAGAGTCCGGTAACTTCCTAAAAAAACTGATAAGATGAGCCTCATATCCATAAGTATGATTATTAGATTTTTCTTCATTTTTTTATGATCCCCTTCTAATCTATATCTGTTTTTTAACTATCATTTTTCATTGTTAAAACAATGTCCATTTTGTTGATGTTTCTAAGGGGTATCGTTGTTGTTAGAGCAACTATAAGTGCAAGCACTCCGATAGAAACATAAAAACTCATAGATTCCATAACAAATAAATTATAACTAATATCTTCCATCTCAGGATCAGAGAAAACTCTGTTTAAAAGAAATAAACATACAAAACTTAACACTGTTCCTGCTGCCCAAGATGTGAGTGTTTGAATCCCGTTTTGTATATAGAAAATACTAGAGATTTTTCTATCAGTAATTCCAAGAGATTTCATGATTGCTATTTCCTTTTTCTTTTCTTTGATGTTGGCATAACAATACATAGCAAGCGATAATGCAGCAATTAAGATAAAGGCTATTTCAAGTGATAGAAGTATAATTCCAAAAGGACCACTTACTAATTTAGCTATACTATATACAGGCTTTAAATAGTCGTATTTAAAGGTTATACTCTTTTCTACTAGGACTTTAACTTCATTTTTGTCTGGCTTAACTATACTAAATCCATCAATACTAACATAATAAAGTTCATCGATAATTTTATCCATAAAGTCTTCACTTACCAATACTGAAGCTCTATCGTTTGATATCCCAACTACTTTAACTTTTTTAAAAATACTTGAAAAATCAATGTATTCATACTTTGTAGTATCACTCATATCCTGATACGAGAATTCTTTATTCAATACTTCTTCTGGTTTAAGTTCCATGATTTCTAAAAATCCAGTAGTTAAAACAATTTCATTATCATTATTAGGATGACTTCCATGAGTGATTTCTTGGCTGTTATACATAGCATATGTAGCTTTTGAGGTTTCGTATTTAGAACTACTCATATCAGAAAATAGAAAATTACTTGCAGCAATTTCTACTACACTGTTTGCAAGTATACTCTTATAATGATCTTTATTTAAATACAGTGCCATATAGTTATTTGTAAGAGAATCTTTTAGTTTAGGATACTTACTACTACTAAATAGACTTACTATTTTATCTTCTTTATAGTTTGTTTTAATAACTCCAGAGATTTTAAATGTATTTCTACTATATAGTTCACGCATTTTAAATGTAATTGTTTTCCCAATCACATCTTCTGTACCAAAAGTATATTGCGCCATAAAATCAGTAATCATAATTTCATCAGTTTCTTTTGGTAGTTTTCCATGATATCCTGAATCAAACTTAAAGTTATCATCGTATAGATGTATAAAAGAATCTAGATTATAATTTTTTCCGCCCTCAATTGTAAAATAATTATTTGATATACTACCGATAATTTTTTCTGGTGATTTACCCTCTAATAATTCATATAGATATTTCCCCTTATAAATTTCATAGTCATCTTCTATTTTTTCATCATAGGCAGAGGTTGTAACACTATAAAGCATATCTTTATTTTGGCTAATTGCGTTATCTAAGGTATTAACTAGATTATAAGAAATTAAGCTGGTTTGTATAAAAAGTAAGATTGTAGTAATTGTCAGCAATAAAAAAGTAATCATCAATCTAACCTTACTTTTAAATATTAGAGAAAGTGCATACTTACATTGAAATAGAAAAGAAAAGGCCTTTCTACTTTCTTCTAGGTATTCAAATTCTATTTTTTCTATGTTGCTTTTTGTTTCAAGTGAAATCTCTATTTCCTTTTCATCTTCTATATCCTCCATTTTAGAAACAATATTTGATAAGAAGTTATCTTTCTTTACAATCATTTGAAAAGAACTCGCATCTACTGAAAAAGTGATTTCTATTTTTTGATCATTAGGTATGTATTCGTATAAAGTTAAGAGTTCATCAGGTAAAAACTTATCCTTTTTAAATTTAACACTTACTTTCTTAGGTAATGTTTTTATCTCTGAAACAAAACCATCATGAATCTCTATCAAATAGTCACCATACTTTAGAGCACTTTCATAATCATGTGTTACTGTTAAAACCAATTTATCTAATGATATCATCTTGATTAGGTTAAAAACAGTTTCACTGTTTTTACTATCTAGATTACCTGTAGGCTCATCAAGCAACATCACATCAAACTTTTTAGCCAAGGCTCTAGCAATAGCAAGTCTCTGTTTCTCACCACCTGATAAGTATCTTACCTTAGTCCCCTTTTTGTTTATAAGGCCAACAATGTTTAAAATACGATCAATTTCTTCTTCTTTTTTTTCACCTGTTATCGCTAAGTTTTCCTTTAAAGATAAATCATATAATAAGTTGAAATCCTGAAAAACAAAACTACTCACATATTTTCTAAAATCTGAATCATCAATTGCTTTATCTTTGAAAGTCACTTTTCCTGATGTTGGTCTTTCAAGACCTCCTAAAATATTTAGAAGTGTTGACTTTCCTGAACCTGATTTTCCAACAATAAAAACTAACCCCTTATCAGGAAAGTCAAGATTTACATCATTTAATGCAATTAGTTTTGAATCCTTGTTTTGATACTCTTTGTATACCTTTTTTAATTTAAACACTTCTCCATACTCCCTATTAAATGTGTAATCTATTACAAAAGACTAAAATTCTTTCATATAGTTTATAATAGAGCTATGAAATGGCCCTATAATAGAACCAGCTAATAAGACTGTTGGTGGTGTTTTCAAGCTATAACTCATGGTACTAACTCCACTGAATCCCTGATAAAAATTATAATAGGAAAAACTCACCTCTGTATCTTTACTTGGTACTCTGCCATTTGATGAAAAAGCTGTTTCTAATAAAAATTCATAATTTTCAGCTAAGACAAAAGATACCATGAGCCTACTATCAGTTTCGAATTTTTTGTATAAATCATTAAGTAATTTTTTATTAATATTCTCACTACCCTTTGAACAGTCAAAAGCAACCAATACAAAATTTTTTTCAAACTCTATTTCAGATAGTTCATCAAAAACCTTAAAACTAGGATAGTTCTCCACAGCCTCTTTATAAACATAAATTGTAGCACCATATTTTTTTAAGTAAGATAATTGTTTATCATGATATCCGTCTAATTTTTCTGAACATCCTGATAACATTAAAAAAACACTTACGATTATAATCATTAACATTTTCTTCATTCATTTATTCCCCTTTTATATTGAACATGTCACATTTGTATAGTTATTCTTTATCTATGATAATTGTAGATTGATACTGCTCCATTGCTACTTTGTCCCTTTTCTTCCCTGTATTGAACATCATATTGAGTGGCAAGAATAGGATATTCTTCTGAACTAAAAATCATAAGTCCCTTAGAGATGATTTCCCCTTTTGCATAAGAACTTGTTCCAGTAACATTATGTGTGACATCGTAATGTGAATACTGTGTTTTAGTTTTTGAGATAATACTTAATTCGCTGTGTGCATAATCAACCGAGGCCGAGACTGATGGTCCAGAAAAATCAAGACCTACCGATATACTTGTTGTAAAGCTTGATGGATTATTCATTGGTGCATGACTTAAGATTTTGTATTGATCAGGTGTCGGGTCATCTCCAAATTCTTGTGGGAAACTAATTTGTGCTCTAATTTGTCCATTATAATAGTTAACACCAAATCTATGTTGTTCTGGTGAAGTAAGTATATGATACGCTACCAAATAAATCCCGCTTTCATATTTGTGCCTCATGACAACCTCCTTCACTTCAGTGTAGTGCTTATCATTAGGTTCATCTCTTCTATTTATCTTAATATGAAAGTTTTCTAATCCATAAAATAACTCGTAGTCTTCAGAAATAAAAATCCCCAGAACACCCTTGTTAGTAGGAAAACTTGGTTGATCACCGTACACATATTTCATACCGTAGATAATGTTATTCTTTGCTCCCACTAATATACCAATTGATGCTACTAGTAATAGTAAACATCCCCTTTTAAATAAATTTCTCATTTTTTATCTCCTCTATCATTTTTAATCACATATGTGACATGTTCATACAATTTTATCCCCTTGATTATTGCATCATAAATAATGGTATGGTTAGATTTTTTTATTCAATTTTTATATTTAACGTTGTTCTTTATAAAAAGTATAACATTTTTTTTTTTTTAATCAAGACACTGCGACTTTGAAAAAGCATTAAAAAAAACAAGTTAGATTTCTAACTTGTTTTGTCTGTTTTAGAATTTAATTAAAGTATCTACGTTAACTGCTTGCCCGCTTGCTATTGATTTATTAGCTGCTACACCAGTTAAAACTGATTTTGCACCATCGATATGGTTTGCTGCACGGTTGAATGTATCTGTTTCTGTTGGTGTTCCAAAGATGTGTTCTAACATGATGTTGTCTCCACCACCGTGTCCACCGACCCCTTCTACAAAATGTACTTCATATGGTTTACCAAACATTGGGTGAACAAAGATTTCTTTCTTTAAGGTTGCCCCTTCATCCCCTTTATCGCCACCAGCGTTGATATAAGATTTTTCAACGACATTATATTCAATTCGACCTTTTGACCCGTTAATTGAGACATTATAACCTTCCCAAGGCATATATGAGTTTAATGAATATGTTAATATCGCTTTATTATCGTATTGAACAATAACACCCATTGTATCTTCTATCGAAATATCATCTGCAAAGACACTTCTATCTCTAATATATCCACTGTCTTTTTCTGCATCTAAGTAAAGTCCTTTAAGTGTTGGATTAGATGTAAGGTCAATTGCGAATGGATCTTCTTCTGGTGTTACATTTCCATATGCACGATCATAGAATTTAGTTACTCCGCGTTTTTCAGCATTGTCTCTACCGTAAAAGTTTCTTTCTCCAAATGCAAACACGGTTTTAGGGTTTGCATCTAACCAAAAGTTTACTAAATCAAAATGGTGTGTTGATTTATGAACCAATAATCCACCACTATTAGCTTTATTTCTATGCCATCTTCTATAGTAATCAGCACCGTGTTGAGTATTTAATAACCATTCAAAGTGAATTGAGAAGACATCTCCAATAACACCACTTGAAATCAACTCTTTAATTTTAGTGTTATTTGGTGAATAACGGTAATTAAATGTTACTTTAACTTCTCTACCTGTTTCATTTTGAACATCTAAAATTTGTTGGATTTTTTCTGCATCAATCGTCATTGGTTTTTCAGTAATTACATCACAACCTTTTCTCATCGCACGAATCATATAATCGTGGTGTGTTCTATCTACTGTTGTAATGATTACATAATCTGGTTTTTGCTCATCTAACATTTTTTCAAATTCCAAATAATGATACGTTGGAACTTTATTGCCACCTAATTCTTCAATACTATTGTTGGTAAAATCCATTCTAGTTTGACTTAAATCACAAATAGCCACCAATTCTGCTGTTTCTTTATATTTGGTAATAATTGCCTCATAAAACATTCTGGCACGGCCACCAACCCCGATTTGGACATACTTTTTCTTTTTCATACTTTCTCTCCTTTTATATTAAAATTCCATTCTTTTAAGTAGTTTTCAGAAAATCCTTTGCTAACTATCACAATTGTCTTAAGATCATATGATACATCCATATAAAGCGTACCTAATTCTTCACTAATCAAATAAAGCGTGATGTATAACTTATTGGGTTTCACGATTGCTTGCGCAATGTATTTTTCCTTAGTGTTAGGAAATTCATCTTCGATTTGATCGTGTAGTGAAAACCTAATTTTTTGATCTTTAATCGTTAAATAACCCTGGTCTTGACTAATCGATAAGGATATTTTATCCTGATCTTTTGTCTCATATGTTTGGTAGAAGTTTAAACCTTGTTGATGAATAGGTTTGATTTTTTTTCCTTGATAAGCGTAGAATTCATTTTCATTAATCAAGGATGCATTGTTTCCAATGTATTGGTGATATAGATTAAGAAGCATCTGTGTTCCGTTTGGTATATTTGTTAAGTTTGATACGGTAATCAGTGTTATATCATTATCTTGGTCATAGTAAACTAATTGTCCTCCCATACCATACATTGTGAAGCCATTTTTACTGTTTAACCACGTTTGATAACCATAACCATAGGTAAAATCAAATCCATCTGTTGTATATCTTGTATCTGATTGAAAGCTTTTAGCTTCTTTCATATAATGTTCATCAATGATACCTAAGCCATTAGTTTTTAAAATATC
>JAAYQV010000013.1 GCA_012519065.1 Phytoplasma sp. | reverse complement strand
TTTGATGTTCATCAAAACCAAATTATTGACTGGAAAAATCAATTGATCTCAGCTTCCTCGCAAGCTTTCGATCAATCAAAAGCTCCAACAGAACCACCCATCGATCTAAAAAAACTACATGCAAAAATCGGTGAGCAGGCATTAGAAATTGATTTTTTAGAAGGTGTGTTGAAGAAACTGGGTCGCTTCAACCACAAAAGTTAATCGATGACTCACTTCAGATTTCAGTATCTAAGCAAGCTAAGCTGCTGAAAGTCTCCCGTGGTTGTTATTACTATCGCCCAAAACCTGTGAGTGCATCAGATCTGAAGCTGATGCGATGTATTGATGAATTACATATGCAATATCCTTTTGCAGGCAGTCGTATGATGCGTGATTTGTTGAATCGTCAAGGACATCATATAGGACGACGTCATACACGTACTTTAATGAAGAAAATGGGTATTCAGGCGTTATATTGCAAACCAAATTTAAGCCAGGCTAATCAAGCTCACCGTAAATATCCATATCTGCTCAAAGGGTTGGCTATTCAGCGCAGTAATCAAGTGTGGTCTACGGATATAACGTATATCCCTATGGCAAAAGGCTTTGTTTATTTATGTGCTGTGATTGATTGGCATAGCCGCAAGGTACTTGCGCATAGGGTATCGATTAGTATGGAGGTGGATTTTTGTATTTCGGCTTTAAATGAAGCGATTGAAAAATATGGTCGACCTGAAATATTTAATACAGACCAAGGCAGCCAGTTTACCAGTGATGCATTTATTGATGTATTGAAATCAAATGGCATTCAAATCAGTATGGATGGTAAAGGTCGATGGGTAGATAATGTGATGGTTGAACGATTATGGCGGAGCGTTAAATATGAAGAGGTGTATCTCAAAGCTTATAGCAGTGTCACAGATGCGAAAAAGCAATTAAGTGCATATTTTGAGTTTTATAATTTGAAACGACCTCATTCGAGTCTAGACAAAATGACACCAAATGAGTTTTACTATGATCAGCTACCCCAACAAAACAAGGTGGCTTAACTAGAGCGGAATATCACTTATAAATACGCTTTTAGTTGTTCAAACAAGTGGGACCACCTCTCTTATAGCTTCCGAATATATCAATTAATGATGCAATTTAAGTCGACAGGTTATTGCAACATTCCCCTTAAAGAATTGCGTAAAATACTTTCTTTAGAAAGTCTATATTCAAATGCTGCTGATTTAAAAAGGCGTGTGATTGATGCTGCATGTACTGAAATTAATGAAAAATCCCCTTATACGGTTAAATATGAGCTAATTAAAAAGGGCAATAAATTTCATAGTCTTGAGCTAAAATTTAAGAAGAAAAATGCAGAAAAAGAGCAATTAAGATGCCCTGACACAATTGATATGTTTGAAGAACAGAAAAATAACTTCCTTAAACTGTCTGATGCTCAGGTTGATAGTTTTGGTAATCAATTATCAGAACTTTCTGAATTAAGTTATTTAGCTAGAGAGGGTGAAAGCTACAAAGATTTAGCATTAAGGCTTAAAACAATGCTTCGAGATCCTGACCAACAACCACAGCTTCTTCCATATTTAAAAAAACTAGGATTTAAACCATGATTGAGTTAGATAATTTTAATTTTGATGAAGAAGTTGCCAAATTCAATGATGTTATTTTCAATCAGAGTAATGAAGTAAAAGCAAAGATATTGACTGGATATTTAAGCTCTATTATTGATGTTGAGATTAAACATTTTGATGATTTCAATGATCATAAAACAGTGCTTAAAGATATTGAAAGCAAAGTAACCTTTGCTATCAATATGCTAAAAACAATACAAAATTAATTATGGCAGATTAAATAATTTTCTATCCCGATCTTCTGTTAAATACTCGTTGATGCCAGCGAGTATTTTTTGTTTCTCTGCTTCATCTTCCATTTTCTTGAGCAAGTAAGAACCCAGTAAAATTTTACGTCTGGTATCGTTTTTTCGATCTTGTTCTTTCTGTTTTGCCTTTTCACGAGCGTCTTTAGCCTGCTTTTGAGCTTTAAGCTGCTTTAAGCGTTCTTCCTGTTGCTTTAAGCGTTCTTCCTGCTTAGCAATTCTCTGTTCTAAAGATTCATTTGTCATTGTAATTCCCATACCTAAAAAACCATTCAAGCATAGGATACCTGCCATTGAGATTCAATGCCTTCCTAAGCTATAATGGTTTTCCAGAATGGCGCACTTTACCAAACTAATTTCATTAAGTTTGGAAGTCCGAAAGGGGATACCCCTTTACCCCATAAAATTATTTTGTTGTTGTTGAGAAAAGACAAATGAGCCACCTCCGCGCTTCATCAGAAAACTGAAGGAACCTCCATTGAATCGAACTAATATTTTTTTTGGTGAATCGCATTCTGACTGGTTGCCTGTCAGAGGCGGAGAATCTGGTGATTTTGTTTTT
>JAAYQV010000085.1 GCA_012519065.1 Phytoplasma sp. | reverse complement strand
ACTTTAGAAAAAGCTGTTTCTATTTTAAATGACTTAAGAAATAAATAAAATATATAAAAAACACTTCTATTAGTTTCATTGCAAAATGAAATCAAAGGAAGTGTTTTTTTTAGTCCAAACTCTTTGAATAAGTTCTTATTAAGTTTTTTTATTTTTGATAAGCCTTATACATTAAATATTGATCAGCTAAAACAATAGCTAAAACATTTTCTAACACAATACCTACTCTTCTAACAATAGCCACATCATGTCTACCACCTATGACTAATTTTTTTATTTCTTGGTTTTTGAAATCAAATGTTTCTTGTGCTGTTTGAACACTAGATGTTGGCTTTATAAAAACTTTAACTACTAAGTCATTACCATTTGAAATACCACCACTAATACCACCACTATGATTGGTTTTAGTCCTTCCTGTTTCATCGATGATAGCATCATTAAATTCACTGCCCATCAAATGAACGCCTTCAAATCCTGTTCCTATAGAAACACCTTTAACGGCTGGTATAGAAAAAAGCATTTTACCAATTTCGCTTTCTAATTTAGAAAACATCGGTTCTCCTAATCCTACTGGTATATTTTTAACAGTTAATTGAATAATTCCGCCTACCGACTCACCTTTTTTAGTTACTTCTAGTAAGTATGCATCCAATTGACTTAAGTCAGTTAAGCTTCCTACTTGTAAGATTTGATGTTCATATTCAAATGGTGTCATCATTTTTGCAAAACTACCGGCAACGACTAACGGTGCTGTTAATCTGCCTGAAAATCTACCGCCACCTCTATAATCATGAAATCCATGATATTTAACTTTAGCTGTAAAATCAGCATGTCCAGGTCGTGGTTGAGATACTAAATGAGCATAATCTTTTGATTGTGTATTTTCGTTTTTAATCATGGCATGAATGGGTGAACCTGTTGTGTAGTCATTAAAAATACCTGAGGTTAAAATAACCTGATCTGTTTCTTTTCTAGGGGTTGTTCCTACTTTTCCAGGTTTTCTTTTTGCTAGATCTTTATCTATTAACTCATAATCTACTTTGATGCCTGATGGCATACCGTCAATAACAACACCAATGGCATCTTGATGAGATTCGCCATATAATGTGATTTTAAATAATGTCCCATAACTATTCATGTATCAATGCCTTTAGCCCTTCTAAGTATTTTAAATCAAATTGTATCTTTGGATCATCCCACCAAAAAGACTCACTGTAAAAGGCTTGTACAAAAAGCATAAGTAACCCGCCATATGATCTTTTTGCATAACTCATGATTTTGGTTTTCTCAGGATTATAAATGACATCAAAAACAATTTTTCCTTTGACTAATTCTTCTTTTAAAACCGATGAATCTATGTCTGGATACATACCAATCGGGGTAGCATTCACATAGATATCTACTTTCTTTTCATCTAACTGTTCATAGTTAATCATTTTTTCAAACAATGGCACCTCTTTTTCTTCTTTTAATTTAACAACTGTTAAATGAGCACCTAAATCTTTTAATGCGACATAACATGATTTAGCCGCACCACCAGATCCTAAAATGTAAATGGATTGATCTTTAATTTTTTCACCTGATAATTCTACCAAGGTTTTAAAGCCGTAATAATCTGTATTATCTCCATAGAAAAGACCATTTTTATAATAGACTGTATTAACTGCCCCAATGCGTTTGGCATTATCAGAAATAACATCTAAGTATTTCATGACCTCCATTTTATAAGGCATCGTAATATTATAACCACTATATTCACCTGTTTTTAACTTCAACATGACTGTTTCTAATTCTTCTTTTTCTATATCCAATAATTCATAATTTAATTCTAATTGAAAAATTTTACCAATTTCTTTATGAATTAAAGGAGAATAACTGTGTGATAAGTGTTTACCGACTAAAGCAAATTTTTTCATTTTTGTATCTCCTTTGATAGATCCATTAAATGTCTTATAAATGACTCATAATATGGCCAAAGTTCTTCTGATTCAAACTCATTTTTTTTATTTAAAATGATTTCTTCTTCTCTTTTCACATCCAATATATTTAAATGGTGTTCTTTTTTATACTGACCAATTTGTTGAGAGATTCCCATTCTTTCAATAAATAATTCTTTCATTTTTTGATCGATTTGGTCAATTTTTTTTCTTAAGTCATTGATGTCCATTTTTCGTCCCTACTTTTCTTTTTTATTTATATTTAATGATTAAGTACCATCTTTTTCCGATAAGAAGTGCAGCAATAAGTGCTAAAACAATGGATGAACTGACGATAAAACCTGAAAAGATGTTTTGCAATAGTGTTTCATCAAAACTAAACTTGTGCGCTAAGGTGATGATGAATCCTTCTGGAATTAAATTAGGTTGTGCTAAAAAGGCTATGATACAAATGGTCGCCATGACCATATAAATAGTACTTAAGATTGTAGTTGTTAGATTCCATGTTCCTGTCTTAATTT
>JAAYQV010000084.1 GCA_012519065.1 Phytoplasma sp. | reverse complement strand
TTTTTTCTGATAAAACGTTCATTCCTTCTAAGAAATATTCTGTTAATATATTATTTATTGTCTTTGATGTTCGGATACCTTGGTCATTGTAAGTATATTGGTACGTTATATCTCCTATTACTTGAGAAACTAGTCTTCTTCCTTCCCAATAGAATCCTTGGGTGTTTTTTTCTGATTTTGTGTGGTTAGTAAGTTGATTTTGTGTGATACTTAATACATTTCCTATTTGGTCATATGTATAGACATCAGTTTTAATTAATTCACCATTCATAAAGTATGATATCTCATTGATTTGATCTTTCCAAGCACCCTGATGATAACTAATCTTAGTTTCTTTTAAAGGTTTTTCTGTTATTTTTCTATATAGGTAAGTTTTTATAGAAGTGATATTACCTCTTTGATCATAAGTATAAGTTAACGTTCTTTCATATCCTTCTAAATAAATGTCTTCTTGAATCAATCTACCAAAACCATCATATGTATAATTATACAATTCATTACTACGTCCAGTAATCTTGATTTCTATAATATTTCCTAATTGATCATATTTAAATTGATGGGTATCATTGGTTAGATTATTTTGTTTATACGTGATTTTATCTATTAATAAACTTGTATTCCCTGAATTTGTACCTGGACTTAAATAACTCATTTCTTGACTAAGATTTAAACTTGTGCCTACAATTAAATTAATTTTCTTAATTCTTCTTAAAGTATCATTTTGGTCTATTTGATATTCTTTTCTAATCTCTTGATTACTCACTTGGTAGTAAGTATATTCATATTCTCCTGTGAATTGATTATAGATATAATAAACTTTTCTATTTACTCCTTGGTAACGATAGTCACTACTTCTTATATTGCCTAGCCCATCGTATTCATAAATGACCTTGTTGTCATTTTGATCAACAATTTGTTCTAATCTGTTGGCCAAATCATATGAATAAAAATAAATATCATTACTTCTTAAGTCTTTATACATCGTAAGTCTGTTTTTTTGGTCATAAATATACTCATATAAGTCTATGTGATTTAAACTTATCTTACTTATATTATCTTGTTTATCGTATGTAAAATAATAGGTATCATTATTACCATAAGCTTGTGATCCTAACTTATATGTTTGATATTTTTCTAACATATGTATATCTTCTAAATAACTTAGGGTTAAATAATCAATCCCTGCAATTTTAATGTTTGTGACTCTATCTAATTGATCATAACCAAACTCATAGGTCACACCATCTATTGAGATACTCTTTAATCTATAAACTTCATCATATGTCATATCTTTAATGATTTTAGCATTGGTTAGATTTTCTATTTCTTCTTGCTTAATCAAATTGCCAAAACTATCATAAGTGAAATATGTTTTGTCTTGATTAGCATTTTCAATCATATCTATTAACCCTGTTAAATGGTTAACTTGATACTTTGTCTTATGGCCAAATTCATCCATACTTTCGTTGATATATTGAAAATCTGTTGTATAGCCAACGCTTGTTTTAAACCACTCTTTACTTTGATCTCCTAAAATGGTTTCTTTGACTTGATTTTTACTTGTATAGGTGTAACTGGCTTTTACATTATTTAAACTTAATTGACTAATATTATTATATTGATAACCAATATTTAGTTTTTGATTATTTTCTGTCACACTTGTCACTCTATTGTTATAATCATAAGTATAGCTGGTTACTTTGCCTGCTGACTGTTTTTCTAATAGATTTCCATTACTAAGATTATAACTATAGGCCGTCTTTAGATCATCATGATATAACTGAACGTTATCAAATAATGCCTCGCCTGTTCCTTGATATCTTAAAGCCACTGTAACTTCTAAAGTTTTATAAGGAATTTCTATGGCTGTCATTTGATATTGCCACTCTCTAATACTTGCATTAAATGGCAGATAATAACTAACAGTTCCTATACTATCATCATCATTTTCTTTGGTAATATGAATCTCTAGTCCAAAAAATCTATTTTTGTTAAGGCCGCCTGTTGCGCTACTTGGTGCCGCATTTGCTTTTGCCCAAGCCCCAACCATATAAGTTTCACCTTCTGTTAAAAAGTTGGTTACTACCTGACGTGCATATCTATTTTCAAATGAGTCTCCTACAATTTTTAAATGAGTCTCTCCAAAAACTGCACCCGTTTGATTAGGGACTGTATTTGAAGCACTACTTGCACCTCTAGTTTCCCAGTTACTAAATCCTTCTTCAAAGGAATGATTAGCTAATACATTATATCTGGTATCAATAAACCCTTCACTTAATTCTACATTATCAAAATAAGTTGTTGTGTTTAAAATAAGATTTTCTAAACTAATCTTTACTGTTTCTTGATTAGTAAGCATAAAGTCTAGAGTTATCTTTTCCCATTGGCCTGTTTTTTGACTTAAAACATGAGATGAAAGACTATTTGATGTTACACTCACTTTTGCTTTTCCAATAGATGATTCATTTTTGACCCAAACGCTCAATCGATAAGAGCCTTTCTTTAAGTATATATTTTGATTCACCAAGCTGTTTGCTGCTTGATTTAAAATCTTTAAACTCTTATCTCCTAATAACCTAGTTTCATCGGTTGCTTTTATTTCACTAGAGCCATTTCCCACATGCTATGGTGCTAACCCATTGATGTTTTCAAATCCATGATTAGAAATATAGTTATGGGTTTGTTTAATGACATCTGATGATTCTATGATTTTATGATTAATATAATAATTAGGTGCTTGGTCTATAAGATCATAGCCATTTAAATTAGAATGAATATTAATATATGAAAAAGGGTTGGCATATCTATAATAAGAGGCATTCACATTTGAATCTATGACGTTAATTGTATGCCCATAATTATCAAAATAATAAGTGACCCATTCATTCTTATGATTTGTATACGTCGTTTCTAAAAAGCTATGATTAATTCTAATCTTTGATAAGATTTTTCCATCATCTTCTAAGGTAATGTTGGTAACCTTGCCTGATAAATTATGGGTGTATATGACCTTATAGTTATCTGTGCTTGAATAGGCTGTTGTAAGCCTGCCTGTTTGATAACTATAATAAAGTGTACTCATTTGTTTTAAAACATTAGATGTTTTATCGTAGTTCATATAAACCACTACAGAGTTTAACAGTGTTAGAGAATAATTATAGACTCTTTTTTCTACCGTTTTATAACTGCCATTTGGCTGTATGAGTTTAAGTTCTGTTTGGCTTAATTGATTATTATTATACATAAAAACAATTTGATTTCCAACAGAGTCTTTTAATAAAGATATTCTATCTTCATTTAAATATGTGATACTAATACTATGATAGTTAGCGTTATTTCTTATGGTTATGAGTTTGCCTTGAGCATTAAATTCATACTTAATTTGCTCAGGCGTGCTGATGGTTGCATATGTTAATTGCCCGTTATAAAACTCTTGATACAACCTCCATCTACTGCCATCTTCTGCAATGTATCATCCCACTGATAAGGATACTCTGACTGATCGCTTGAAAAAAGACTAAAATATACTTTGTTACCATCTGGAGTATCTGGATAATATTGATTTAAGTTACTATCATATAAAATAACATAATTATAGTTTGTCTTATAACCATACCCATAACCAATGGTACTGTAGCCATTGATTCCGTTATGATAAAAACTTAAATTTAAAGGTAAATATTCATTTTGCACAAAATATTCATCTCTTTTAAAAACTAAATTCCCTGTAAAGTCTGAAACATAACCTGTTCCTGCCTGTCCTAACTCCTGTGAGGTATAGGTCCAATAGTTTTTAAGTCCACCTTTGGTTTCATAACCTATTCTTACCACCGGTCTTACTTCATAGGATGCTTGACTTTGATAAATATTTATAACTGAATTATGATGGCTCTCTGGAGCGATAGTTAATCCAAAGTTTGACCCATTTTCATGCCATTCTTTTGTAGGTCTTGAAATATCAAAAACAAGTGGCGTATCAACATATCTAAAATCATAATAATCTATAATTTCCTTATTATAAAGTGGCTTTGTGTTCCAATTTACAGTACTGTTAGTATAGTTCGTTATGTTTCTATAAACATTTATTTGATGATTACTACTCACCTTATCTACTCTAGATAAATTTAAATGACTGTAGGTAATCACATCACTTGATTTAATGAATGACGGTATACTAAACTTAATTAGAATATCTTTTCTCGTAGTGACCGCTTTTTCATATCCTACCTTCATGATGGACTGATTGCTATAATTGGTCGTTTTATGATTTTCAGAAACATAAGTGTCTTCTATCACTGGTGTTTGTCTTGATAAAATAAGTGTGGGATCTATCTTGACTGGGTAACTTGCTGTTTTTAAAAAGGTATCGTCTGGTATGATCTTGATAATGTATTTGTTATGAGCTTTTCTTTCTACATCAATCTTTACCTCATAAGATATTTCACCTTGGCTATCTATCATGTATAGATTGTCAAGATGAAATATTTCTTCTCCCAAATCATTGACAAAAGAATAAGTATCATCTTTTTTTGCAATGGTTAAGTTTTTTAATTCATATTCAAAACTATAGACTATATTTTCATTATATTGTGATAAATATAAGTTTTCTTTAATTTGATTAGATTTTAAAACATACTCTAAATCTGTATTTTCAAACACTTTTTGATATTTAATCTCACTACTTAGGTGGTTTAAAATTGTTAAATCTTTATCCTTCTTTTTTTGTTTGGATTGATTTGCCTTACTTTGCTTACTATTGACGATTTTCCATTGAATCTGATAATTTTCTGATTTTATCTTAATCGATTCATTTCGTGTTAAACTTTTTGGAAAATAAATGTTAAAGGCATTTTGCTTATTTGTATAATACTTACCATCATCTACTAACGTATTATCTATATCAATGTACTGATCATTACTTTTATAATGAACAGGGTCTTGATAAATTGAAACCTCATAAGTTCCATCTTTCTTTAAAAAAACTTTTTGATTTTCTTCTCTAAGATTTTCAATTTCTTTAGATATTGGAATCATAGAAGCATCAATGTCATCATATAATTGTGTGGGTAGAGTCTCTGGGCTTTTGGTTTCTTCTATTTGACTGATCATCTTTTCTGAATTTGACCAAACATTGTATGCACTGACTGCTGGAGCAAAAAAGGCCCCCATTAAAATTAAGAATAATCCAAACATAGCAAATGGCTTTTGTAAAAACACTAAGGCTTTTATTGCATTATCTACTACTTTTTTACTTCTTTTGTTAAAGAATTTTTTCATTTTAAACCCCTCTCTTTATATGTTTTTTATAATTTAACTTTACCATAAAGAGAAAACGCTTTCAATTGAAACTATAATTTTTTTCTCTGTATATTATATTTTACTACTAAGTACATGAACGATTATAATAAAATTCCTTCTATCATAGGATAGCTCTTAATAAAAAAAGGTATACATATC
>JAAYQV010000083.1 GCA_012519065.1 Phytoplasma sp. | reverse complement strand
CACGAACTACATATTGAGCAAGTTTTTCAATACTCTCCTGTTCCTCTGCGTATATTGCCTCCCCACAATAAACATTAAATCCAGTATTTTCCCAACTAAGCATGTTATCTATAATAAATTGATTAACAATATGTTCTATTTTCATTTCTTATACAAATCCCCTTTTACTATCCTCTCAACAAAATCAACCGGATGCTGAATAATCTTTGCTGTCTCCTCAACGGAATAGCCTTCTTTAAGGTATCGCTTCACTATTACTTCCATTGATTAAATGCAACAATTAAACCGATTACACTTCCTTATTCACTTGATTGATTGCTCATATAATTGCTTCGTTATAAAATTGGTTTTATAGTATTAATAAGCTTTATTATGATTTAAGAATCTAAGCACCATTATAGTACTGTCAATTACCCGATTTTTTTGAGTTCTCCATGAATCAGATAAGGGAAAGTCATACCGGTTTGGTCTTTTTGGCAATTGCCAAAGACCGTCCTGGTTTCTTTGATTTAATATCCACTCAAAATATACTTCCTCGTACTTCTTCCATCCTTTGAATTTTGAAACCAATGATAAAGCACGTATCCAATGACAAAAATCTCTACTATCTCTTCTTACTGTATCAATAGAAACAAAATCCGACAAATTACAATTATATATATAATAAATATATTCCACATGATTCATACAATGATCAACCAATGCCTGATCTGTGCTATCGCTAATAAAACTCTTCCTATCTGTAGGTGTCAACAGTAGTAAATTGTAATAGCCATAGGCCGGTATAGTTCTTTTGGTATAAAATCCAAAATAATTATTTTGAGCCTTACTTTCTGCCTCTTTATCATAGTAACCTTTAGAGAAAGCTATTTCGGCAAAATCAGCCCAACGTTTTCTATGTAAGTTAAGAACTTCGTTATCTTCATCTATTACTGATAACATCGCTGCACAAGCTAAGGGTACAAACATTTCCGGCCACCATCGGATATTATCCTGCTTTTCAGATTCATCTAAACTAACTTCATTATTAAGAACTCTTAATATATAGCCGGTCACTTTTTTCAAACAACTATGATTCTTATCCAATCCATAGGAAAAACATCTACGTATTAATTCTTCTGAACGACCATGAAAGGGTGACCAAAACCCTCTTTCATTTTGCTCTTCTTCAATCTTTTTAATAAAATGGTGATTACATACTCTATCGTATGCATTTTGATATTCACGGCTTTCGGGACTTAATTTCTTAAAATCCTTTAAAAGGACAAACTCAGGTATCGGATCAGGTTTCATATCCAGAAGCTTATCAACAATAGAATTCAAATCAAACACTATTCATACCTCCCACTTATATTAACATCTGTTGTTATGAATTATTCTTAGCATCCATGCTGTTGATTCTAATTTTTTACTTAAATTTTTCTTTCTGTTTTCACCTAAACCCATATGGTATCCTAATACATAATATTTGTTTTTTACTTCCATCAAGTATGAAGCAGGAAATTCATATACTTCATCTTTCTTAAAACTTTTCAAGTGTTCAAGATTATTTTTAAACCATTCCGTTTCTCTTGCTTTCTTAAAATTAGACATTAATGCCATCTGCCAGACAATTCCGTCACTATCCATCGAATTGTTTTCAAAATACCGACACAAATGCATGGACCAGCCCATTCCATAATACCTGTTAGGTGGTACTAGCATTAGGCCATAACCACTATAAAGTCGTTGATACCGTTCATCAAATATATACTCTAATATAGCATCTATCTTTCGTTGTATCTGTTTATCATCGTGTAAAATTTTTGGCAGATGAGCATATGCAAAAATATCATGAATCGTTGGTAGCCTCCAGATATTATTCTCATAAAGTTTTGGATTAACTAAAGGATGCATTGCCCTTGTTTTAGGAATTGCGGGAAACCCTTTCGGATCTACATGAATATTATAATCTTTGTGCTTAACAAAAGAATATACAAATTCAACCCGTTCTCGTAAAACATCAATTATAATTGTTTCAGTATGTCCCATACAAGCCAACCATGATGCTAAAATAGTAGCGTTAACAGAATCGAAGAAGTTTTGATAGCCTACAATAGAATTTAAGAACTCAAGAATAAATGTATTTATCTCGTGAATACGCTTATCATCTGCTTCCCTTACTCCATAGGATAATAATTTATGCATTGCATTTTCAAAGCAGATATCTGCTGCATTATGTACTTGGGGTTTATCTTTGAAGTGATGAAGACAATCAATCCAATATTGCACCTTGGGACTTTCTAGCATGCCTTGTCTCAGTTCTTCTTTATGTACCCCTATATACTTTGCTGCTTCATTCACAATTATAGGATTACCATATTCATATAGAAATTTGTACATTTCATAGATGTTTTGATCCATAAAATCTCCCACAATCCCCATCGTAGTAACGAAAAAATAACTTGTATACATTTAAAAATTCTTGTTTATTTACTGACATCATCATATTATATTAGGCAAATATTGTCAACTTCAAATAATTTAATTTAGTTTTTACTATACCGTAACGATTTATGATAATCAAAAATTAAATTTATAGTAACTTATCATTCATTAATAAAATAGATAGGTATTTGCTTTTTTCATAATATCATATTAAATTCTGTTTTTTGTGAATGTCAATGAAAAAGTTTACCGCCTGACATTGAATTTCTTTACCACTTTGGCGGTGAATTTGTTTACCAGTTCAGAGGTTTTGACATTCAATTAGTTTACCATCTTTGACACCCAAAAAGT
>JAAYQV010000082.1 GCA_012519065.1 Phytoplasma sp. | reverse complement strand
TATTTTAAAAGATTGATTTCAACTATAAAACTATCGAAATCTTCTTTTAATATGGTAACCTCTTGTTCTGTTGTTTTAATGGTAATACTGATTAAGTCTTTGTTTTCTAATTTTAAACTCTTGTTTGGTTTGATCCAAGTAAAGAAAGATAAAGCAAATATTCCTAAAATAGCACCTCCAATAATTGACTAAAATACAATTTTTAGGCTCTTTTTTTAGAACTGACGATAAATAAAGTGCCTCTAATAATTAGTAAGAGTGGACTTGGCAATATCAAAAGACTATTTGGTGTGTTAAGGACCAGTGTTTTACGCCTAAGTAAAAATAGACCATATAGACTCCACGATACAAAAAAGGTATAGATCATAAATAAGGTCAATATTAGATTGATTTTAGGTTTTTCATAGTACCCCTTCTTTCTATCTTCTAAAATCAAAATCTACTTGTGCTAAGATTTATCCAATTTCTAGTATGTAACAACTCAAAATATCCAAACCTTTAATTTTAAAATGAAAGGAATAAATTACTATATGTAGTCTAATTTACTTATACCAGATGGGAAGTGTTTCTAAATTATTCAAATATAGATTTTCTTAAACTTTTAAAATAATTTATTTTATACTATAATGGTTTGTGAGGTGGTTTTATGAAAATTAGTTTATATACAGATGGTGCTTGCAGCAACAACCAAAGTAAAGAGAATATCGGCGGATGGGCCTATCTACTTATATATGGTGCTCATAAGAAACATATGAGTGGACGCACTTTAAATACCACCAATAATGCTATGGAAATTAAAGCTATTGTAGAAGGTTTAAAAGCTATTAAAGATCCTTCTATTGATGTTGTTGTTTTTAGTGATAGTCAATATGTTGTTTCAACGGTTAATCTAGGTTGGAAGAAAAATGCTAACCAAGCCTTGTGGGAAGAGTTATTCGCACAAATAAGCCGTTTTAAAAACATTACCTTTACAAAAGTTAAGGGGCATGCTTCTAATGAGTTTAATAATTTTGTAGATAAATTAGCTGTGGAAGAGACAAAAAAAGTTCTGAAAGATTGAAACTCATCTATCAGAACTTTTTTTATTATTTAATATGTTTTTCTAGAAAATTCACTACCAATGAGGGTTCTACTTTTGATAAGACCTCATCTTCATGTATCAACACAGGAACTGTTGCTAGTTGGTGTTTTTCAACCAATTTTGCATATGCTTCCTCATCTTGTTCTTTATTAATTACTTTAATGTCATTTTGGTATTTATTGTTTAACGCAAATTCTAAAAACATTTTAAGTTTTTGACATTGTGGACAATTGTTTTTTGTTAGTAATATCACGTTCATTTGATCACCCATTAATCTTTTTTTTATCGAAAATAAAATCTTCGTCTTTTAATGATTCAGAAATCATTTTTTGATAACCATTTCCTTTCATAGAAAAGTTATCCATGGTCTTTGTCTCAGTATTAAGGCCATTTAACACAACTGGGTTAACTTCTTCATATGGGAAATGTGCATCAAATCCTAAATTCATTAAAGCTTTGTTGGCATTGTATCTAACAAAGATGTTAACATCATCTACCAAACCAACCGGTCCATAAACTTCTTGGACTAATTCTGATTGTTCTTGATATAAATCCATTAAAAAGTCATGCATCCATGTGGATAGTTCATCTTGTTTTTCTTTCGGGAAAAACTCAAAGACTTCTTGTGCTAATCTACCAACGTATACACCATGAATACTTTCATCTCTAATGATTAGATTGATGATTTCTCCTGCTTGCATTAGTTTTCCTTGGCCATAGAAGTATAATGGATAATAAAAACCACTGTAGAATAACCATGTTTCTAAAAATACACTTGCGACCATCGCTTTCCATTGAACTTCTTTAAATCGATTTAAATCTAATTTTTCTGGATAATATTTTTTTACAATATTTTCTTTATCTAAATCTTGATAAGCGCCTACAATTAATTCCATGATATTTTGTAGGTTTTTTTGTTGTGCACCCCAGTCAAATAATTCATCAATTTTTGGACTGCTCATGTAGGTCATAAATATATTAGAATAACTTTTAGCATGAACCGCATTTTCCATTGCGCCCATAAAGTTTAAAACTGCTTTTCTTTGGTGGTAAACATCATCCACAGAACTTGATATAACAGGCATACCAATATCTCCTTGATACGTATCTAAAAAGGTAAGTACAAGTAAGTTTTTAGCGTATGCTAGTTGAATGTCTTCTGATAAAACGCTCCACACATTAAGATCTGATTGCATACTAATATCTTCTGGTCTCCAAAACTGGCTTAAGTTTTGTTCATAGAAAAACTGAGTATACTCATCATCTAATGTATTCCAATTAGCGCCTTGATAAACTAATTTATTTTTTTTCATCATCATAACTCCTTACACGACACACGCTTCACACTCTTCAATTTTTAATTTTTGAGTTCGAGTGTAATAAAGGGTTTTAATCCCTTGATGATGCGCATATAGATAATATTTTTGTAGTTCTCTTGTGGTGATATCTGAGGTAATTCCTAGTTCGAAAGAAATCCCTTGATCCACATGTTTTTGAGCTGTAGCAATCACATCTATTAATTTATATTTATCCATTTTATACGCTGTTTCATACATGAATTCAGCTTTGTCTAATGCTGGCATTGGATAATAAGTTTTTGAATTTCCGTAAGTTCTTTCTTCTACCAATTGTTTGATTGGTGTTAAAGATGGTGTTGCGCTCATAACATATCCAATAGATCCGTTTGGAGCAACAGCAAGTCTGTGTGAGTTATATAATCCATAAGTCATCACATCTTGTTTTAACTGTGCCCAATCTTGATCAGTTGGGATATAAATATCTTTAAAGATTTCTTTTACTTTTGGACTTTCTGGCAGTATTTGCCCTCTTTTTTCAAAGTAACTACCATCTGCGTATGTAGATTTTTCAAATCTATAAAATTTTTGTCCCGTTTTTTTAGCCATTTCCATAGAGTGTACTAGACTATAATAGTTAACTATGTTAAAAAAGACATCAATTAATTCTATGTTTTCATCGCTACCATATAGGATATAGTTTTCTGCGATAAATCCATGGTGTCCCATAATACCAAAACCAACACTTCGGTTAAGTTTATTTGCTTTTGCGACAGCAGGTACATGTTTAATATCCGTGTTTAAAGAAACTGAATTCATTACATCCATAGCAGAAAACACGGTTTCTTTGATGGTATTGTTTTTAATCATGTTTCCCATATGACCTGAGGCAAGATTACAAGATACATCTAATCCGATTTGATCATTTTCTCTATCATGATAATCTGCATATTCTGAAGTGATGGTAGGTTGTAGAATTTCAGTACATAAGTTTGAAAATTTAACAGGTAAATCCACTGTGTTCACACGGTTAACATTATCTGAAAACATGATATATGGGTATCCACTTTCACCTTGTAACTGAGCGATTAACTCTA
>JAAYQV010000081.1 GCA_012519065.1 Phytoplasma sp. | reverse complement strand
TCTGAGGAAATAAAAAAATCCGATTATATAGTTGTGAGATTACCTAGTTTTATTGGTAATTTAGCAGTAGATGTAGCAAGAAAATTAAATAAACCATATTTAGTAGAAGTAGTAGCATGTCCATGGGACGGTTTCTGGAATCATAGCTTAACTGGAAAGTTAGTAGCCCCATTTATGTATTATGCTACAAAGAAAAGGATAGCAGAATCACAGTATGTTGTTTATGTAACTAACGAGTTTTTACAAAACAGATACCCTACTAAAGGAAAAAATACTAACTGTTCAAACGTGGCATTAACAGAGTTTGATGATAAAATTCTAGAAAAAAGATTAAATAAAATTAATTCGATGCTAGATAAAGATAAAGTTGTTATTGGTACTACAGCTGCTGTGAATGTAAGGTACAAAGGGCAACAGTACGTAATTCAAGCTCTAGGAGAGTTAAAAAAACATGGCATAACTAAATTCGAGTATCAGCTTGTTGGTGGCGGTGATCAAGCCTTTTTAAAATCATAGCAGAAAAATATGATGTTGTAGACCAAGTAAAGTTTTTAGGTGCAATGCCGCATAAAAAGGTTTTTGATTGGTTAGAAACGATTGATATATATGCTCAACCTAGCAGACAAGAGGGGCTCCCAAGAGCGCTTATTGAGGCAATGAGCAGAGCGGTTCCAGCTTTTGGTGCAAGAACTGCTGGAATACCAGAGCTTTTAGATGATAAATTTATTTTTAGTAATACAAGAACAAATATTGATGAACTAATTGAAATTTTAAAGTCATTTGATAAAGCAACAATGACGGTGCAAGCAAAAAGAAATTATGAAGAGTCAAAGAAGTATGACAAAGAAGTAATTGAAGAGAGAAGAAGAAATTTTTTTGAAGATTTTAAAAACGCAAATGATATTAAGTGATAAATACTATGGCTGTGATATTTGAAATTTAGGAAGTGGTGAATAGATTATGAAAAGTATTATGATTAGTATAATTGTGCCAGTATATAACGTTCAAAAATACTTAGAACAATGCATTGAAAGTGTAATTTGCCAACCAGCAAATAAATTCGAGTTAATATTAATTAATGATGGTTCTACAGATAATTCGGGTGCTATTTGTGATAGGTATTCAAAAAAAGACAATAGAATAAAAGTGATTCATAAAGAAAATGGCGGAGTCTCGACAGCAAGAAATGAAGGTCTGAAAGTCGCAAATGGAGAATATGTTTGGTTTTTAGATAGTGATGATTATATGGTTGATTCTGCAATTGTATGTGTTTTAGGGTTTATTAAGAAACTACACTACCCTGATCTGATAACATGTGCTCACTATAATAACTTTTCAGATGGGAAAATTGAGTTATCCAGTCTTCCTTTCAATACTTCAATCGAGAATATAAATAGTCATGAATATTATAAAAATCTTTACTTAAGTAATGGAGCTTATTGGGCTCCTTGGAAAAATATATATAAAAATTCTGTAATTCAGACAAATAATTTAATGTTTCTTGAAGGTGTCATATGTTCTGAAGACTGTGATTTTTTTATGAGATATATTAAACAATCAAATACATTTGCTTTTTTAAATAGTCCAACAATTAATTATAGAATAGACAGAGATGGATCTGTTACAAATGTTATGTCAGTACATGCAATCAAAGATAGATTGAATATTTACAGAAAATATTATGAAGACTTCATTAATAATGGTGATGATATCAGTAGTAAAATGGGAGTTTTTTTTGCCAATAAATTTGCTAATGCAGTTTATGATTTATGGCGATTAAAAAATCCAAGAGATAAAACAGATTTAATTAAATTTATAGAAAGACATAAAGTAATTTTGAATGAGACAAAAGGTTTTAAATATTCCCTTTCTAGAGTGATTTGGGCGATATTTGGATACTATAGAGGTTCAGTATTATTGAAAAAAATAAATAGGTCTGTAGATAAAATTAGTAAAGTGGTGAATTAGATGATAGAAAGCAAAAGAAAGTATAATATGAAACTACTATTTAGAGTAATAAAGTTAATCAGCAGCCTTATTATTTTTATTTTAACATTAGTATTATCATATGAAAAAGAATATGCTAGCATTTCGATATTGCCATTATCGTACATTTTGCTGGACAGTATATTCTCTAATAAGTTAAAGATAAAAAACTGGTATTCTGGTGGCTTGATATACAATGTGGCATTGATAGGTATATTTGTACGCTATGTTATTACGCCGTTTGTTATATCTATTACAGGTGATTTTTATACTAGCTATGGAAATTATGTAAATATGGTGTCTGTACATAGTATTAATTTGGCTGTAATGTTAATGATTTTAGAATTAGTCTGTATATATTTTATTTTTTTTATAAGCAAAATAAAATACTCTAAAAAGTATGACTTTTCAATTGTTAGTAGAATAAAAAGCTTAGACCATAAACTTATAGTTGTAGTGTTTATGCTTGTAGTTACCCCGGTGTTATTACTAATAGAACCGAGACTTATTATTCCATCGAATTTGTTTTTGGTAGGTGAAAATTTTCAACGTGCGCAAATTGAACTTGAAAATGCGGGGATTTTTTTCATTTTATCTAGAATGGTTAAGCCTATTTATCTGATTGTTTTTATTTCATTCATGGCAAAAAAATACCATATAACCCATAAGCGAAAGTTTATTATTTTTTCCTTTATAGGAGTTATTACCTATGTCGGTTTGCAAACCAGTACGACACGTTGGGAAATTGTTTTCGCAGGTATAATAGGGCTATATCTAATCAAGGAAACCTTTAATCGAATACCTAGATCGATAATACTAGTTTTGGTGTTTGTAATAAGCATTAGTTTTTTTAGTGCATCAATGTATAAATTTTCTTGGGCTATTAATAATTCTGAAACACCCATAAAAGATATATCTATAGAAATGATGAATATGGTACAGAATTATTTTTCGGGACCAGCTTTGGTTGCGAATAGCATAGAAATGAAAGAAAGCTATTCAAATGTTATTGATGCGGAGACTTTTTTTAATGATTTTGCAGGTAGTGTGCCTGGAGTGTCAAAATATATTGATCAATCAAATCGAATAAATGCATATTATAACAGATATACCGGAAGACCAGAAGGTCATAACACGCAAATAATTCCTATGATAGGAATAGGCTACATCTATTTTCCTGTTTTCCCCCCAATTTTTACCATGATATGCTATTGGTTTGTTTTTAAGTTTGATTATAGGTTAAAAACAATTTCTCGAATTGAATATAAGTATTTATACTTATATTCTGGACTCTATTTAGCGATGGCTATAGGATTTAATACTCAAATAATTTTTACGACGTTTTTACAACGCTTTTTACCTTTATTTTTACTATTCAAATTAAACTCAACAATATGCTTAAATAAATCAAATAACGAAAAATCGTACTATGAAACAAGACTGGATTTAACTAAACCACATTAGTATTCGAGGTGATTTAAGGTGTCAAGGACAAAAATCGCAACAAAAAACATAAAGTTTGCCATAGGTGGACAAATAATAGGCATTGTTATTGGTTTTATTGCTAGAATATTTTTCATAAGAACCCTAGGTCAAGAGTATTTAGGGTTAAATGGACTGTTTACGAACATACTATCAATACTATCCTTGGCTGAGCTAGGTGTAGGTCCAGCTATAGTTTATAGCATGTATAAGCCTTTAGCAGAAGATGATAGATATAAAGTTAAAGCCTTAATGAACCTATATAAACGTTCATATATAACTATTGGATGCGCTATTGCATTTATCGGGATAGGGTTAACTCCATTTTTAGAATTTTTTATTAAAGAATTACCTGACATAGAAAGAATAAGATTAATTTACCTTATGTTTGTCGCAAATTCGGCAATATCTTATTTTTTTTCATATAAACGTTCTCTTATAATAGCTGATCAAAAAAGATATATAGCAACATTTTATAAATACGTCTTTTATTTAATTTTGAATATATTACAAATATTAGTATTGATTTATACAAAAAATTATATTTTATTTTTAGTACTTTTAATTCTTAGCACAACCATAGAAAATATTTGTGTTTCTATCAAAGCAGATAAAATGTATCCTTTTTTGAAGGATAAGAGTAAGGCAAGTTTAAGTTCTTCAGAGAAGAAATCGATATTACAAAATATAAAGGCCATGATGTACCATAAATTTGGCACTACGATAGTTATGGGAACCGACAACCTATTGATATCAAAGTTTGTTGGCTTAGTAGAAGTTGGCCTTTATTCGAATTATTTATTTATAAAAAATGCTTTAAATACAATGTATGGTTTATTGTTTCAATCTATTACAGCAAGTATTGGGAATCTTGGAGCGACTGAGTCTATAAAAAAAAGATTATTTATTTTTAAGTGCATAAATTTTGCAGGTTATTATATATATGCATTTTCTAGCATTTGTTTAATGGTTCTATTTAATCCATTTAT
>JAAYQV010000080.1 GCA_012519065.1 Phytoplasma sp. | reverse complement strand
CAGCACTTGCAAATGGCAGCAACAGTTATTGTAACCTTACCACTTCTATTACTCTTTATTTTCTTTAGAAAATATATTATGAGCGGTGTATCAAGAAGTGGAATTAAGGGATAATATAAAGGAGAGACAAAAATGAAAATGAAGAAAATATTTTCTTTACTGCTTTTAGTAGTTGTAACATTGTCACTAGCAGCATGTAGAAGAGTAAGTGCAGTAGTATTAGATTGGAATGTCATCTCAGATGATTTAGAGATTGACACAAGTCAAAACGTAAGAGTTATCTTTTGGCACACATATGGTAAAGAAAACCAAAACCTATTAGATGAATTCATCGCAGAGTTTAAAGTACTTTATCCACATATTGAAATTGTACACGAACAAAAAGGTGGATATGATGAAATTAGAAACGCAGTAAACACAGCATTACCTGCAGGAAATGAGCCAACTATGGTTACTGGTTATAGTGACCACGTTGCTGGATACATTAACTCAGGAAGGGTGTTACCACTAAATAATCTAATTAATAATAAAAATTCAGAAATTGCATTTACACAAGCAGAAATTGATGACTATATCACAGCGTTTTGGGATGAAGGAACGGTTTATGATAACGCAGGAACAGTCTTAAACTTACCATATTCAAAATCAACAGAAGCTATGTTCTACAATAAAACATTCTTTGATAAACACAATTTGACAGTTCCAAAAACTTGGGATGAGGTAAGAAGTGTTTCAGAAAGAATTAGAACAATTATTGACGCAGACACAACATTAACAGATGATCAGAAAAAAGAAATTATTCCTTTTGGATATGATTCTGAAGCAAACTTATTTATTACAGCAGCAGAGCAAAAGAAAATCCCATATACAAGCATTAATGAAGAAAGCTTAGAAGGGGAAATTTTATTTAATAATGATAAAGCCAAATCAATGGTTGATTACTTTAATGCAATGGTACAAGATAAACTATTCACAACTAAGGCATTACTAGCCGGAGCATATACATCAACTAAATTTACTGAACAAAAATTATATATGACTATTGGTTCAACAGGGGGAACAAACTATAATATTCCAGCAGGAAACGCGTTTGAAGTTGGTGTAGCATCGATTCCACAATTTGACTTAGAAAACCAAAAAGTAATTCAACAAGGACCAAACATTAATATGTTCTTAAAAGATAATGTACAAGAAAATATTGCAGCATGGCTATTCTTAAAATACATTACAGCACCTGAACAATCAGCAAGATGGTCAGTTTCTACAGGGTACTCCCCAGTAAGAAACTCATCATATGAGACAGACACATATAAAAATTATGTGAACAAAGAAAATCCAACCATAAAAGATAAAATATTCATAGATGTTTTTGAAGTGAGTAGACAACAGGTTGATTACTACTATACATCACCTGCGTTTGATAGATCTTCAAAAGCAAGAGATCAAGTTGGAAACTTATTATATGTAGTATTTAGTGGACAAAAATCCATTAATGATGCATTTAAAGATGCTTATCAAGAAACAATAAGATAAAAAAAGAAAGGATAAAAAAACATATGAAGAAAAAGATATTATCTATATTCATGTTACTCACCTTTGCGTTAATGATAGTGGCTTGTGATAAAAAACCAATAGAAAATCCAGATCAAAAAGTATTTGATCAAGCTTATCAAGCATTAACGATTGTTCCAGGAAGTGACTTAGACAAAGTTACTAATAGTTTTGATGTTTCAACAACTTTAAGAGGCGGAGTAACCGCTAAATGGACGTCTGATAAACCAGCAACTGCTGCAATTCAAGAAGGCACAGAAGGCACAGCAAGAGTAGTGGTTACTAGACCAGAATCAGACCAAGCGGATGTTACTGTTAAGTTAACAGCAAAAGTAACATATAAAGAAATCACTAAGGATAAAGAATTTACAATTGTAGTACTTAAAAAACCAGTTATTACTGGAGGGTATACAATTGCTCAATTAAGATCAGGGGCAGCAGAATTAGATTCAGTTGTTACGATTTCAAGTGAGGTAACAATAGTTGGATTAGCGTACAATGGGTATACAGTATTTGACGGCACAACGGCATTATTTGTATTCACAAGCACAGCTCCTTCATTAAAAGTAGGAGATAAAGGTGTTCTATATGGGACATTTGCTGTCGGGTTTGACACAAATTATCAACTAACAAATGCCACTTTTGAAAAAACTGAGGAAGTAGAAAATATTACAGCTCCTGAAGTGGCAATCAAAGATCTTTGGTTAGGTGCACTTGAAAATGATGCAGCAGTATTAGAGCGTCATTCGGGTGAAAATTCAGTTCCTAACTTTGTTACAGTTGAAGGAAAAGTAGCACTTAGAAAAGATTTAGCAAGCTCTGGAAACTACCAATTGGTAGTGTTTGATACAGCCGAAGATACAGCGACCTCCACTAAAAACTTTGTGAGACTTTATTATAGAGATCCACTGTTCTCAGAATTATATGCATTACAAGGTAAAGAAGTGAAACTGACATTAACGGTCAATAGTATTAGAAGAGACAGAAATACAAGTAGTCAAGATTATGTTTATGAAATGAATATTACAAGTTATCAATTATTAGAAGAATTAACAGATCAAGAAAAAGTAAATGTTGATATTGAAGTTCTAGAACTTAACACAACATTCATTAAAAATGGAAATTTAAACCTAGTAACTAAAGGTGTCCAAGGTTCAACTATCGGATACACTTTCAAAGACGCATCTGATGTAAACAATGCATTGATTAATTTAGAAACAGGGGAAGTTGTTTTACCAACAGAAGGACAAGTAAAAGTTGTAATTGTTGCAACAGCAAAAATGAATGATGCAACCAAATCTAAAGATATCACTATAACTATTGGAGAAGTTCCTCTTGTTACAATTGCTGAAGCAAACGCAAAAGATAAAGGAGAGACGGTTAGAGTTAAAGGGGTCGTTCTTAAAGCCATCACTAGTGTTCAATACGGAAACTCATCAGTATATATTCAGGATGAAACAGGACGCACAATGTTATATAGAGTGGCAAAAGATCATACATCTAAATTAATTGTAGGTAGAGAAATCGAGGTTGAAGGAAGCATAGGCGTTTTCGGTTACGTTAATCAAATAGAAAATGTGAAGATAACTTTAACAGACACACCAATTATTTCTATAGAGCCAACTCAAATAGATAATGAATTAACAGAGCAAGACATCTATAAATTTGCTGAAATTTCCGGAACATTTGAAGCAATTACTAAAGAAGACGATAAAGGAAGCATCACATACACTCTAGTAAAAGGTGAAGTAAAATACACTGGATATTTCGCAGGATCTATGAAAAATGATTTAGGTGAAGAAGTATATAACGCAATTGTATCTAAAATTAAGAGTCTACAAGCAGGAGACGAAGTTACTTTAGTAGGAATAGTTGGTCATTATAATAAGACACCACAAATGCTTGTTTTTAGCACAGAAGATATCAAAATTAATACAACTACAGAGTAATTATACAAGACAAAAACCTTATACTTTTTGTATAAGGTTTTTTGTTTGTTCTATCTAAAAAACATTTGATGTGTTATAATATACATACCAAAACTCTGGAGGAATTATATGAAAAAAATATTATTACTAATTACAACACTCGTTGCTGCTGCATTTTTAACAGCATGTGGTGGAGTAGAAAGAGCAGTTTATTTTTCAAAGTATTATGAAACTTTAAGATATGACACCGCGGTTGAACTTTATAACGAAAGCGAAAAAGAAATTGACTTATCGAGTTATAAGATTAACATCTACTCTAATGGATCTAAAAAAGTTTCCTATGAAATAGCATTGTCCGGGTCTATAGAGTCTAAGGGTTTTTTCTTAGTAACATCGACAGATTTAGATAGCGATCTTTTATCAAGTAAGTCAGATTTACAAAGTGACAAGCTGATTTATAACGGAGACGATGTGATTGAGTTAACCTATAAGAATCAAAGGGTGGACATCATTGGGACAGTTGGACTTTCAGTAGATTTTGCAAAGGATGTAACTCTTATTAAGAAGTTAGAGTATTTATCAGGATATGATAGTTATGATCCATACCACTATATCAAATATAACGTAGAGTCCTATCAATATTTAAAAACTTTTGAAGGAATTCTAACAAATCAAGAACTTATTGAGGGACCAAAACTAACAGAAGAAGTCATGGCGCTGCCATTTATTGATCCAAACAATCCTAACGTTGGTGGTGGAGGATTAATGAAGGTAAAATCAATTTCTAGCGTGGCAGACGGAGACACCGCAACTTTTGTTGGTGTAGATGGAATGAATTACACCATGAGATATTATTATATAGATACACCTGAGGTTATAGGAACTGGCTCTAATACTGGACAACCATGGGCTTATCAAGCAAGTAGATTCAATAAACTTCTATTAAAGGATGCAGAAGATAATCAAAAAGAAATTTATGTTCAAAGTATAAAGGGCACCGCGACTAGAGATAATTACGGTAGATTTTTAGGATTAGTATGGGTAGATGGTAGATTATCAAACTATGATATCGTTAGGGCAGGAATGTCTAATGCCAACATAGGGAGCAACGCAGTAGATACAAAGGATATGCATTATAAAGATATACCGTACAGCTCATTCTTAGAAAATATCGACCTAAGATCAATTAAAAATGAGTTTGGAGTAAATGGCATAGATCCAT
>JAAYQV010000079.1 GCA_012519065.1 Phytoplasma sp. | reverse complement strand
TGAACATATGATAAAAGTAGAAAACCTTTCATTTGCATATTACAACTCAGAAGAAGCATTAAAAAATGTTTCTTTTAACATTCCCAAAGGACACTGGGTATCTATCATTGGACATAATGGATCAGGAAAATCAACACTATCTAAACTATTGGTGGGATTAAATGAGGCATCAGAAGGATCAATTTACATTGATGGATTAAAAATGACAGAGGAAAACTTAAATCAAATTAGAAAAAAAATAGGCATTGTTTTTCAAAATCCAGACAATCAGTTTGTCGGAGTAACTGTTAAACATGATATAGCATTTGGTTTAGAAAACCAACAAATCCCACAAAAAGAAATGATAGAAAAAATCACGCACTATGCAAAACTTGTAGGCATGGAAGAATTTTTAGAAAAAGAACCACAACAACTTTCAGGTGGACAAAAACAAAGAGTAGCCATCGCTGGAGCTTTAGCTATGGAACAAGAAGCTATCATTTTTGATGAAGCAACCTCTATGTTAGATCCAGAAGGTGTTTTAGAAATATCTAAACTTATTCAAAAATTAAACAAAGAATTCAACAAAACAATTATCACGATTACTCATGATTTAGAATTTGCGTCAAAAAGCGATTATATTTTAGTTTTAAATGAAGGAGAACTTGTTTTACAAGGTAAACCTTCAAAAGTATTTAAAGAAAAAGAAATCCTAGAACAATCTAATTTAAAACTACCATATAGTTTACAACTTTATCATGATGTTAAAAATGATGCTGAGTTAAAGAAAAACCAGCAATTAGTGGAGGCATTATGGGCATACAATTCAATCAAGTAGCATACGGCTATAAAGGCATAAAAAAAGTATATCATGCCTTAAATGATGTCACCTTAAACATAGATTCTAAAAATGAATTCATCGCCATTTGTGGTCAAACAGGATCAGGAAAATCCACTTTAGTACAACTCATGAATGCCCTACTTTTACCAACCAGTGGAACTGTTACTGTCTTTAATGAGGTTCTACCTCCTAAAAAACGACACACAAAAATCAATTATCTTAGACAAAAAGTAGGATTAGTTTTTCAGTTTCCAGAATATCAATTATTTGAAAGTAGTATCATCAAAGACGTTATGTTTGGACCTAAAAACTTTAAATCTAGTGCAGAAGAAGCTTTAATCAAAGCCAAAAAAGCACTTAAAACCGTTAAAATAGAATCAGACCTATACGAACAATCACCTTTTAAAATTAGCGGTGGGCAAATGAGAAGGGTTGCTATTGCAGGCATTTTAGCTATGGAACCTGAAATATTAGTTTTAGATGAACCGACAAGAGGTCTAGATCCTCAAGGGCAAGAAGACATCATGAATATTTTTTATGAAATTCATCAAAAAGAAAATAAAACAATCGTATTAATTACACATGATATGGATATTGTTGCAAAATACGCAAAAAGAGTCATTGTTTTAAAAGAAGGAGATGTGGTCTTTGATGGTAAAAAGGAAGATTTATTTTTCCATCCAGATTTTGAAACATTCCATCTAGATTATCCAACCCCAATTAAAATATTAAAACACTTAGAAAAAACAGCCAATATCCCTTTTAAACCTCAATATACATACCAAGATTTATTAGCCTATTTAAAAGAGGTGAATAAAAAATGACACAAATAAAAATCGGGCAATATGTTGCCAGTGATTCTTTTTTACATCGGCTTAACCCAAAAGTAAAAATCATTAGTATGGTTTTACTCATGGTATCTATTTTTATGATACCTATTAAACTAGATACCGTTAATTTAATCTTATTAGGAAGCATGTTTTTATTCTCATTAATCCTTATTTTATTATCAAGTATTCCTTTTAAAATGGTTTTACAAAACATTAGAGGTATTGTATTCCTCTTAGTTTTCACCTCAGTTTTACAACTATTCTACATCCAAGAAGGGACGTTATGGTTAGAAAGTAAAATGTATTTTGGATTAGCTAGTTTACTATCTATCATAGCCTTACTTATTTTTTATAACATCACTAAAAAATACATTAAATTTAAAAGTATTTATTTTATTCTCGTTGTCACTTTAATCTTTGTGTTACAAGCACTATTACCTTATATGACATGGGTTACTTATAATTTAAACATATATAGTGATGCAGTCGTTAGAATCATTTTTATTTTTGTACGTATTTTAACAGTTATTATTGTTACTTCACTACTTACATACACAACCTCAACAACTGAGTTAAATGATGGGTTAGAATCAGTTTTAAAACCATTAAAATACATTGGAATACCTGTATCAGTTTTTTCAATGATGTTATCATTAACGTTACGCTCTATACCAACCTTATTAGAAGAAACAGATAAAATCATGAAGGCTCAAGCTTCTAGAGGGGTTGATTTTAAAGAAAGTAAACTAGTGGAAAAAATCGTTCAGGTCATCTCTTTACTTATTCCAATCTTTGTTGTATCCTTTAAAAGGTCACTGGATTTAAGCAACGCAATGGAAGTTAGGGGATATATTTTAGGGGCACCAAGAACCAAGCTCATATCGTATCAATGGAACATCAAAGATACTATTTCTATTATCATTCCAATCATTATTTTAGTAGGAATGATTACCTATAGGATGATGTTCTAATGGAAAAATACAAATATAGCCTTATACTAAGTTATGATGGCACCAATTATTATGGCTATCAAAGACAAAGTAATGTCATCTCCATTCAAGAGACCTTAGAAAAAGCCTTTAAAAATATGACCAGCTTTCCAATAGAAACCTTTGCTTCAAGTAGAACAGATCGAGGTGTTCATGCAGAACATCAAGTCGTCCACTTTGAAACACATTTAAAGATTGATGAAAAAACATGGCAAGAAGCACTAAACAGAAGATTACCAGAAGACATTAGAGTTAAAAAAGTGAAAAAAGTATCCCCTGATTTTCATGCAAGACACGATGCAAAATCTAAAGTTTATCACTACGTATTTTCAAAAAAACCATTAACAGCATTTAACTATCGATATCAAATATTTATGCCTAATCTTGATTTTAATCTAATTAAAGAAGCGGTAAAAAAAATAGAAGGTACCCATGATTTTACAGCATTCTCTCAATACGTAGAAGGAAGAACCCCTGTTAAAAACATCTTTAAATGTGAAATCAAAGAAACCAAAAACCAATACATTTTTATTATACATGGGGATAATTTCTTAAAATACATGGTAAGATCTATTGTGGGTACACTAATTGAAATTGGTCTTGGCAGAAAAAAAATAGATGTCATCGATCAGATGTTTGAAACTAAAAACAGAAAATTAGCAGGAAAAACAGCGCCAGCTAAAGGATTAGTGTTAAAAAAAATATATTATTAATAGAGGTGAAAAAAATGTTTATTACATTTGAAGGTGGAGAGGGCACCGGAAAAACAACCATCATAAGCAAATTACAAACTTATTTTCAGCAAAAAAACTATGATGTGGTTATAACCAGGGAGCCGGGAGGCAGTAAAATTCCTGAGCAAATCAGAAAGGTTATTTTAGATCCTAAAAATACAGAAATCACCTCAGCAACCGAGGCCTTACTTTATGCAGCTGCTAGAGCTCAACATTTAGATGAAATCATTATCCCAGCAATAAAAGCTGATAAACTTATTTTATGTGATAGATATATTGATAGTTCGTTTGCTTATCAAGGATATGCTAGAAATCTAGGCGTTGAATTTGTAGAAAAAATTAATACCTATGCAATGCAATATCTACCTAATCTAACTTTCTATATTGATCTTGATCCAAATATTGGGCAAGAACGACTAAAGAAAAATAGAAGTCATAAAATAGATCGTCTAGATGCCGAAAGTTGTAGTTTTCATGATAAAGTCAGAGCAGGTTATTTAGAAATAGCAAATCAATATGCTAATAGATTTGTAGTTATTAATGGTAATCAAACCGTTGAAGCAATTTATGAGGAAATTTTAAATAGAATAAACGAAATACTTTAACCGAATAAAAACAGATAAAAAAAAGAATTGAGAGTCTATCAATTCTTTTTTTATAAATTCCATAACATCAAAGATATAAAATGATAACCTATCATAAAAAACAAACTTTATTTATGGTATAATCAAGATAAGAAAATAGTGAAAACTATTAAGAAAAAGAGTGTTAATATGAAGCAAAAATTAGAGTGGATTAAAAGAACAATAGAAAATCAACGTTTGTCCCATCTTTACTTAATTTGTGGCAGCACACCACAAGAGAAAAAAGAGATGGCACTAAAAATGGCGTATGAAATCTTTAAACATCAAAACGATACGCCTTATTTAGAACAACTAGTTAATAGCCTGAGTTACGGCAATCTTTTTTATATAAAAAAAGAAGGCAACAGCATAAAAAAAGAGCAAATATTAAGCCTCCAAGAAGAATTTAGTAAAACATCATTAATTGCAGGACCAAGAGTGTATATCATTGAAAACATAGAAACACTCACTACATCTGCAGCTAACAGTCTATTAAAATTTATGGAAGAACCAGCAGGAGAAAAAACCATTGGCATTCTTTTAACTGAGGATAAAGACCAAATTCTTCCAACCATCATCTCAAGAAGCCAAGTCTTTTTTCTAAAAGAACAAACAGAAGAAGATGTTTTTAAAAATTTAATAGAAAATCAATTAGAAGAAATAGATGCTAATTTATTGGCTTTAATTAGTAAAGATATGAATGAGATATTTTCATTATTAGAAGATGAAAACTATTTATCACTTAAAGAAACCTTCATTAAACTCACCCACTCTTTAGATAACAAAGAAACACCTTTAAGACTTCTTGTTTCTACACCATCTTTTTTATGGGAAGATAAAAAATGGTTTGAATTCTTTTTAGAAATACTGATCAAATATTTTTTAGATATCATTCATATGCATATGAATGAACCTATCTACTTTAAAAATAAAGAAAACATTCTTAGAAATACTAGAATTCTAAACGTCAAACAATGTGAAAAAATCATTGAAGATATACAAGATATCATCAAAAAACAAAGATATTATATTAACATAGATTTATCTTTCGTCACCTTACTAACAATCATAGAAAAAAGGAGGGTCGCTTAATGGAAGTAGCCTTAATACAATTTAATACAGCAGGAAAAAAATATTATTTTTCAACCAATCATCTTGATCTAAACGCAGAAGATCACGTTGTAGTAGAAACCATTCGAGGTATGGAAATAGGAAAGGTTTCAAGCTTAAAAGAAATAGAGAATCAAGACATCACACAAGAAATCAAACCCATCTTAAGAAAAGCAACCCAACAAGATATCAATGATTATCAAGAAAACCTTCAACTCGCTAAATATGTCTTTGAATATACCAAAGAGCTAGTCATCCAAATGGGTTTAGAAATGAAAATAGTAGAAGCAAGCTATACATTAGATAGAAAAAAATTATTAATTTCATTTGAAGCAGAAGAACGCATTGATTTTAGAGAACTTGTAAGAAGCTTAAGCCAACAATACCAAACCAGAATAGAACTAAGACAAATAGGGCCAAGAGATGCTGCTAAAATCATTGGCGGTATTGGACCGTGTGGATTGATGTTATGTTGTTCAACATTTATAGGAGAATTTGACACTATTTCTATTAAAATGGCTAAAAATCAAAATCTTTCTTTAAATCCACAAAAAATATCAGGGGTATGCGGAAAACTATTATGTTGCATCAAATATGAAGATGATGTCTATAGCGAATTAAAAGAAAAAATGCCAGATGTATCCCAAATCATTCAAACTCAAGAAGGTAAAGCAAAAGTTGTAAATATCAATATCTTAGGACAAAAAGTACAAGTTAAATATTTAGAAGATGAAAGATATGAATGGCTTGAGTTAGATCAAATTAATCTATGATTACCAGAGATTTAATTGGCACAAACAAACAAGTTCAACAAAAAAAAGGTCAATCCTTTAACTTAGATACTATTTTGTTAGCCAACTTTATTAAAGTTTCTAAAAAAGATAAAAAAATCATTGATGTAGGCACAGGGAATGGCAGCTTAATGCTTTATTTAAGCGAAAAAACAGATGCTAAAATCATTGGTATTGAAGTACAAAAAGAAAGATATGAAACAGCAATTAAAAACATTAAACTTAATCAACTAGAACATCAGATATCTTGTCACTTAGGAGATTATAACGATTATGACTTAGAAAAACATGTGGACATGATTATGACTAATCCACCATTTTTCAAAGTGAATGAAAAGACCAAAACCAATCTTAAAGAAGATAGTAAAATTGCCAGACACGAGATACTACTTAGTCTAGAACAACTTATCGCAAAAAGTTCTAAGTTATTAAAACATGGCGGATCATTTTACATGATACACAGACCAGATAGACTCACAGAAATCATCTTGTTGCTAAAACAATATGATTTAGAGCCCAAAGAATTATGCTTAGTCTATCCATATGCAAACAAAGCACCAAACCACTTATTAATAAAGGCAGTAAAAAAAGGTTTAGAAGGATTAAAAATATTACCGCCCTTTATTTTATATAAGGATAAGCACGTATATTCTGAACAACTAACCAAATTATATGGAGGAAAAGAAGATGCTTTTAAATTTACTAAATAGAAAAGAAAAATTAAAGTTTTTAGACTTAGCATTACACATGATCAATATTGATGGAAAAATGACAGATGCAGAAGAACAACTTTTAAGTATGTTTGTTGCAGAGGTAGGAGACGGTATTGTTAAAGAATATCAATACAACTTAAGTAAAGATTTAGAAGAAACCATCAAATACTTTACAGATTCAGCCCTTCCAGTTAGAAATATAACTTATTTAAACTTATTATTCTTAACTATGCACGAGCCTTTTTACAACACATCACAACACTTCTTTTTAGAAGATTTAAGAAAAGAATTTAACATCAAAGAAACAAAGAAAAAACAATTAATGAGACTAGTGTATGAACAAAGAGATTTTTTAGAAAAGGTTAAAAGAAGTATCAATGAATAAGCAACAAAGTTTTAATAATGATAAAAACACTTTATACATCGTTTCAACACCTATTGGTAATCTTAAAGATATTACCTTTAGAGCACTTGAAACCCTAAATCAAGTAGACTATATTTTAGCAGAAGATTCTAGAGTAACAGATAAACTATTAAAACATTACCAAATCCAAAAACCAGTCATTTCCTACCATGAACATAATAAGTTTCAAAAAGAAGAATATATCATCAACTTATTAGAAAAAGGCTATAACCTAGCCTTAGTTAGTGATGCAGGAACACCACTCATTAGCGATCCGGGTTATGAAATTGTAAAAAAAGTAATGGAAAAAAAATATAATGTTGTTGCAGTTCCTGGAGCAAGCGCTATTTTAGCATCTTTAATAACTTCAAATATTGCACCTATGCCATTTGTATTTATCGGCTTTATTCCTAGAAAAGAAAGTGAGCAAAAAGCACTATTTGAAAAATATAAACATTATTCAGAAACACTCATATTTTATGAATCACCTAAAAGAATTGTTGCAACCTTAAATCAAATGCTACCGATCTTAGGCAATAGACAAATATCATTAGCCAGAGAAGTAACAAAAAAATTTGAAACCATCATCAATGGACAAATTGAAGATATTTTAAAAGAAGAAATATCAGAATTAGGAGAGTATGTACTCATCATTGAAGGGGCAAAAAATGTCTCAACCTATGAACACATTACCATCCATGAACACGTTTTAATTTATATTAAACAAGGACATTCAGAAAAAGAAGCTTTAAAACTAGTCGCCAAAGATAGAAACCTTAAGAAAAGCGAAATTTATAAAGTCTATAAAATAAATGATGAAACTTGAATCTAAAAATGATATATTATATAATTAAGATGAATTGAATAAAGCGTTGAAAAGAAGAGTATTAAGCATAAGTTTTAAGAGAGTCTATGCGTGGTGAGAATAGACAAACAAGCTTAATATAAATGGTCTTTGAGCTTTTTAAGTCGATAAGTAGACTTAAGCGTGATCTTGCGTTAAAAGAAAGAGTGCTAAGTATAGGACCTATACTTAGAATTAAGGTGGTACCGCGATTAATCGTCCTTAAAGTTTTTTAAGGTCTTTTTTTTTAGATATAAATGGAGGAACAAAAATGAAAAAGAAATATTATATTACAACAGCAATTGCATATGCATCAGCAATCCCACATATAGGCAACGTCTATGAAGCCATCATGGCCGACTCAATCGCACGTTTTAAAAGATTAGAAGGGTATGATGTCTTCTTTCAAACCGGAACCGATGAACACGGCCAAAAAATAGAGCAAAATGCTGAGAAACAAGATTTAAATCCACAAGCCTATGTGGATATGATTGCCTCAGATATCCAAAGAATTTATGATTTAGTTAACGTAAGTTATGATAAATTCATAAGAACAACCAATATAGAACACCAAAAAAGTGTTCAAGCCATTGTAAAAAAACTATATGAACAAGGTGATATTTACCTAGGGAAATATGAAGGTTGGTATAGTGTTTCTGATGAAGCCTATATTTCTGAAAATGACATCATAGATGGTAAGGCACCAAGTGGCGATGTTCCTGTATGGACAAGTGAAGATGCCTACTTTTTTAAGTTATCAAAATATCAAGATCGTTTGATCCAACATATTAAAGATCATCCAGAATTTATCATGCCAGAAAGTAGAAGAAATGAAGTTCTACAAAACTTTTTAAGTGAAAAGTTACCAGATCTTTCAATCTCAAGAACATCTTTTAAATGGGGTATCCCTGTTTCCTTTGATGAACAACACGTTGTTTATGTATGGCTAGATGCTTTAAGTAATTACATCACAGGTTTAGGCTATCATCCAGATAAACCAAGTACGCCATTATTTGAGCAATACTGGCCAGCTAATGTTCATCTTATCGGAAAAGATATTATGAGATTTCATGCTATTTATTGGCCTATATTACTTATGGCATTAAACATAGAATTACCAAAACAAATCTTTGGACATCCATGGATTTTATTTGATAAAAATAAAATGAGCAAATCAGTAGGCAACGTTTTATATGTAGATGATTTAGTAAAACATTTTGGTGTAGAAACCATTAGATACTATGTACTACATGAAATACCATATGCACAAGATGGAAACATTACTTATGAATTACTCATTGAAAGAAATAACAGTGATCTAGCAAACACTATTGGTAATCTAGTGAATAGAACGATTGGTATGGCGAAAAAATATCGAGATGGTATGGTTAAAAAGACAATGATCAAAGAACCATTTGAACTTAGTTTAGAGGAAAAAGCCTTACCTGTCTTAGAAAAAATGACTCATAAAATGGATCAACTAAAAGTTGGCGATGCACTAGATGAGGTTTTACAACTAGCAAGACATGCCAATAAATACATTGACGTATCTGAACCGTGGAATTTATTTAAAGATGAAACCAAACAAGAAACATTAGATCATGTTCTTTATCATTTGGTAGAAACTATTAGATACATAGGTGTTTTACTACAACCATACTTACCACAAACAGCAGAAAAAATTCTAAAACTTATTAAAGCAGAAAAGACAAGTTTTGAAAGTTTAAAAACATTTGGTCAAACACAAGATGTTTTATTAGAGGCATCAGAAGTATTATTTGAAAGATATGATGTAGATAAAAAAATGAGTGAAATATTAGAGGGATGAAATGAAAAAAATAATTGAGGGGCTCAAAAGCGAAACATTCAAACTCAAGGTAAAACCAGAAATCAAACGTTTTTTAGCAGTCATCATTTTTACATTGATTTATGGTTTGGGACTTGTTTGGTTTTTAGAAGAATCGGCCATTCCTATGTATACAGGAGGAATGCCTGGTTTAGGACAAGTTTTAAGAGACTTATTTGTTTATAACCTAGGGTGGATGAGAGAAGATCAAGGAAACTTATTTATGTCCTTATTCGTCATAGTGGCAAATATACCTATTTTATTGTTAGGATGGTTTGGAGTCTCAAAGAAATTCACCATATATAGTTTAATTTCTATTTTAGTTCAATCGCTTGTGATTGGATTTATACCTAAGTTAAATCTTGGTCTAAATGAACCAGCACACGCCTTAATAGCCTCTGTTTTAGGTGGATTATTAATCGGTGTTGGTGTTGGTGGAGCTTTAAAATATGGAACATCCACAGGTGGTGTAGACATTATCGCTCAATACTATTCTTTAAAAAAGGGAAAATCTGTTGGCTTTGTCTCAATGATTTTAAACGTTGTAATTGCCTTAGCAGGAGCCCTCACAACAGGAGGAAGAACAATCAATGGTGTCTTAGTTGTACCAGGATTAGTCTTTTCATATACGATTATTAGAATCATCATTACAACCGTGTCAACTGATAAAATACATACAGGTTATCAACATATGGCCGTTAACATCATTACAGAAGCACCAAGAGATGTTATCAATGATATTTTAATCAAACTTCATCGTGGGGTTACTTTAACTAAGGTTCAAGGAGCTTATTCACAACATGAAAGAATTATGATTTATGTTGTTATCTCTAGTTATGAATTACAAAGCTTATTAGATATTGTTAGAATTATTGATAATAAAGCTTTTATCACAACAACCCCTGTTAAAGGAGTTTACGGAAATTTCAAAAAGAAAACGATTGCATAAGACGCATACCAAAATGCGTCTTTTTTACTATTTACAAAGCCAATAACATTTGTTATAATACCTTTGTATTCGATATATCGTATATCTGATCTAATATGGTGATCAAGTTTCTACCGCCTAACCGTAAAATGGGCGACTACGATTGTCAACTCCTTTTTTTGTTTTTCAAAAGGTGTTGTCAAATGTAGATAGAAACCATTGTCAAAAGCAAGGGTTTTTTTTATTTTTGATATCATCGATTACAAAAAAAATATAAAAAAAGAGAGGGAATCAAATGAGTTTCGTAGAGAAAATCAAGTCTTTCTTCAAGTTTGAAAAAAGACAAACTAATTTTAAAAGCGAAGCATTAGGAGGATTAGTTACCTTCCTAGCAATGAGTTACATTTTAGCAGTAAACCCAGATATTATTACAAGTTCTGGTATTCCACTAGGAGGAGCGTTTATTGCAACAGCATTAGGGGCATTTATCGCAACCCTTATCATGGCTTTTACAGCAAACTACCCAGTAGCACTAGCACCAGGAATGGGTGTTAACGCATTTTTCACCTATACCATTGTTTTAACCATTGGTTATACATGGCAAGAAGCGTTAGCAGCATCATTTATAGGTGGGCTTATCTTTGTGGCTATCTCATTTACGCCATTAAGAAGAAAATTAATTGAAGCTATTCCAAACGGATTAAAGGCTGCTATTGGAGCAGGTATCGGATTTTTCATTGCTTTTGTAGGATTAAAAAATGCAGGTATCATTGTTAATGACAGCGCAACAGGTGTAGCATTAGGTGATTTATCACAACCAAGTGTGTTAGTTGCGTTATTCGGAATTGCTGTTGTCTTTATTTTATATAACTTAAAAAATAAAAAAATCGCACGTTTTTCATTTATCTTAGCAATCTTATCAACAGCTGTACTATACGCTATTCTAGCAGCAGTTGGAGTTCCAGGTATCGGTAAAATTGAAATTTTAAACTACAGTGATTTAGGATCATTTAAAGAAACATTTGGTGGTTTCATCAAAGGCTTCCAAACGATGTTCCAAGATACTCCAGGAGGACTTGCAGCAAGTGCTAAACTAATCACCTTACCAGTTATTGTTTTTGCATTACTGTTTGTAGATATTTTTGATACAGCAGGAACTTTAGTGGCAGTTACTAAATCTGCAGGCATTCAAGAAGAAGATGGAACCATCCCTAACTTAGATAAAGCTTTATTTGCAGACGCAGTAGGAACTTTAATTAGTTCTACATTAGGAACACCAGAAATCACTTCTTATGTTGAGTCAGCAACCGGTGTTGAATCAGGGGCAAAAACAGGTTTTGCAAACATTGTAACCGCAGTATTATTCTTATTATCAATTCTTCTATATCCAGTCATGGGCGTATTCTTTATCCAATCTGTTACAGCTATGGCTTTAGTTTTAGTAGGTGCTTTAATGGCAACTCAAATGTCTGAAATTGATTGGTCAGATAAAGTCATTGCAGTTTCAAGTTTCATGACTATTTTAGGAATGGTATTAACTTATTCTGTAGCTGATGGTATTGCATTTGGATTTATTACATATAGCATCGCTATGATCGCACAAGGTAGAAGAAAAGAAGTTCATCCTCTGATTTATATTTTCTCAGTAGGGTTTATCTTATACTTTGCATTATATTCAGTAAACTTCCAACTACCATTTATTTAATTTAATAAAACTTTAAGCCAAGCTCAAATGAGTTTGGCTTTTTTTAATTTTCTATTATAACTTTTCTTGAAAGCG
>JAAYQV010000078.1 GCA_012519065.1 Phytoplasma sp. | reverse complement strand
GTTAGTTTGCTTAAACTTTTTAAAACTAAAACACCTTTTGCTTTTTCTTCAGTCTTTTATGTATTAGGAATTTCTTCTTATTTAGTCTTTCTTTTAGTTAACAAAGATCTTATGGATCTTTTCACACCAAATATTTTAATTGTTTTTGTTTTTGTTTTTGGTTTATTAGTGTCTGTTGCAGGACTATCTATTTTTCCTTATTATAGAAAACTAGATTCAGAGACAGAAGCATTTGAAGAATCAAAACAAGTTTCTAAGGGACATAAAAGTTTATATCCTGTTTCTGACTCTGTTGTTTCATTAGAATCCATTTCATTACTTAAAGAAAATGAGCCTGTGCCACTGGTTGAAAAAAAGGAAGAAGTTTCTGTCAATGTTCCTAAGAAAATGGTTGCTGTATCAAATTTCTTAAGTCAAACCATTAAATTTTTAGATCCGTTTAATTTACTTTTATTCATTGGTTCTTTTCTTTTAATTTTCTTTAGATTATTTACCATAGATAGTGTCTTTAATCTTAACGGAACAGAGACTTTAGGGATTGTGAAATATTTAAAATTAATCTTTGAGTTTTATAAGGAATCATCAGGTTCTATTTCTCTAGAGGTTTTAATCTTCATACTTGCTTTTCTAGCAGTTTTAATTGGATTGATCCTTTATGGTATGGTTATCTCTTTGATGAACGTTACTAAGAAAAAAGAGCAAATTAAAACAACTTATCATTTGCATTTATTCTTCCTTGTTACTGTAATTCTTCAAATAGTTTTTAATCAAATGATTTTAATTCCATTGTTCTCATCACCATTTGAAATTGTTAAACAACGTTTAACACCTGTTTTAATACTTAGTATATTGGGGTTAGTAGTTAATTATATCTATTCTTATAAAGATGTAAAAAGATTTGCGACCAAGATTATTTTTTGGAGTAACTTAAAAACTTATTTAAAAGAGTTTGTTTCATTTAATAAAGATAAAGTTTTAACTGTCGTTCAAATAGTTTTACTATCTTCTGTTTTCCTTTTTTTAGGAGCTTCTTTTATGGGGATTAAAGGAACTTCTGATTCATTGACTTTACATTATATTTTAAAAGAGAAGATAGCCTCTTTTAATCCAGGTGATTTTTCTTCACCTTCATTGGTCATTACCGTTTTACTTTTTTCTAAACTATTTTTATTCTTATTTTATGCTTTAGTTTCTGTTACCTTACTTTTAAATTTCTTAAGTTTATTTTCTAAAAAGAGTATTAGAAAACCTAATTTGGTTTTATCAATTGTTTTCTCGGTTGTTTCTGTTTTAATTTTAGCTACTTCTTTATTCCTTCCAAGAGTGCTCTATGGTGACTTTTATGAGTTTATTAAAGAATCTATTTATACTCATACTTATTGGTTAGTAACAATCTCTGTAGTTATTTCTATTTATGCTATTGTTATTTCTACTCTTGAAAATCATCGTGATGAGTCTGTTGAAGTGTTCAACTATAGTTCATTCTTTGAATTTATCTTTATAAATATGAAAGAGTTATTTGTTTTTCTAGCAATCTTAGCTATTTTTATTTCCTCTATTTATATGGTTTCATTCATTTTTATATTTGTTCTCCTTATTCCTAATAAACATAATAGGGGCGCTGGAAAGATCACTATGTTAATTTATTTTTTATCTTTTATCTTATTTTCTTCTATTACTTTATCTATTATAAATTTATATAGAGATAGTTCTCTTTTTGATAATCAATTTGGTAGTTTCATTATAGCCCCATACTCATTACTGATTGTTGGTTTATTATTTATTAATAAAAATATGAAAAGGATGGAAATGAAAAAATGAAAAAAATATGTTTAGTGTTTCTCTTATTGTTGGCTTCACTTACGTTAATTGGGTGTACTACAGAAGAAAAAGAACTTTCTAAT
>JAAYQV010000012.1 GCA_012519065.1 Phytoplasma sp. | reverse complement strand
GTTTTTTCGTCCATGTGAACTGTTGCATATAATAAATTATCTTTACCGTATTCTTGTTCTAAAAACTCTTTAGCATATTCAAAAAACTGCTTTGTATCTTCTGGCGTTTGATTATCAAAGAAATCATTGTCTGATGTAATTAAACCATCAATGTGTTTAATCGCGTCTGTTCTAATTTTTCTTTTGCCTGTATAATTCTGTTCGATTTTTTCATCAATCAAGTTATTAAAATTCTGTTTATTAGCATTTACCAAATCATAATTTAAGTAAGTTTTACTATGGTCTATATCTTCATTTTCATAATTATTATTTTCTCTTTGAACATGTTTTTGTATGCCCGTTGTATTTGTTCCAGATTTAACTTTTGAAACTCTAACAATGGAATAAGACATATAAAAATCACTCCTAAGCACAAAGGTTTCATGTGTATTTAATAGTTTAAGTCTAACACACTAGACTTATTTTACAATAAGTCGTTAATACGTGTGCTCTGCGAGGCTTAAACCTGTTTTTGCTAACGCAAAAAATGAGTGGCAAAATGCTAGCCACTCATAGTTCTAAACCAAAATATAATATAACTATTCAAACTGCTTTTCAGAACGTTTAAATACAATAATCGTCAAAAGACAACATAAAATAATAAGGATAGCCATGGCTACAAGAATATTACTATACACTCCAGAAGAATAATTTATAAATTCCAGAACTAGTTTACGATTAATCAATTGTAGTGACAATAAACCTCCTACAATTGCTATACCTGTTCCCTCTGATAAAAAACTTGTGAAATTTAGCAAACTCATTCCAGAAGCAACTTCTTCTTCAGAAAGACTACTTGATACTATTTTTGATATAACTGTTTTAGTAAAAGATAATCCGCCCATAACAAATATAAACATAAAAGTAGTCAACCACATACTAAACTCAACAAAAAATGCAATAGTTAAAAAACTTATAGAGATAGACAATGATCCTAAAATAAAAACAAATAATGATCCTTTTCTATCCACTAAAAAACCACCAAAATAACCAAAAACAATAACACTCATGGTTCCAGGAAAAATAACACTATTACCTATTGTCGCTACATTTACATGATAAATAGTTTTCATCATATAAGGCACCATTGATATAAAACCAGCTACTATAGAAAATATTAGCCCACCAGAAAACAAACCAAGCATAAACGGAATGTTTTTCCCTAGTTTAGGATTAATAAAAGGGTTAGAAACTCTTGAAATATGTTTAATAAAAATCACAAAAAAGATTGTGAAGAGTATTAAAAAAGTCCAATTATAATTTGTCGTAAATAACATAAAACATATAATACTTATAGACATTAAAACAATACCTACGATATCTAATGTATTTTTTGTTGATTTACCAGGTACCATTACTTTAATAAGAAAAGGTATAGTTACTATTGTAATCATAGGAAGTATAAGTAGGTAAGACCAATGAATATAATGTGCTATTATTCCCCCTATTGAAGGACCTAACCCTTCACCTAAAGCTACAATTGATCCTATAAAACCAAAGGCTTTGCCTTGTTTTTTTCTTGTAATATTTCTAGCTACAACCACCATAATCAGTGAAGGGAATGCAGCAGATCCTACTCCTTGTACTAACCTACCAAAAATCAAAATAAAAAAGTGATTGTGACCAATAAAAGCAATCAATGAACCAAGACAGCTCAAACTAATACCAATAATTAACAATTTTTTTATATTTATATAATCAGATAATTTTCCATATACTGCTGTTCCTATCGAAAAAGTTAACATATATGCAGTGTTTACCCAGTTTGTAATTCCAGGAGTAGTATTAAAATGATTTGCAATATCAGGTAAAGAAACATTTAAAACCATTTCATTTAATACACTAAAAAATGAAAGAATACAAAGCCAAAATAAAACGCTATAAAACAAACCTTTAAATTTTTTATATAAACTAAACAATTTTACCTCTTTACTTGAGGTGACTAAAGTTTATAGGGGTAAATTATTCTTTCACCTCATATAAATTCCCCAAATTTTTAAATAGACACTTCATAAAAAAATCCTCCTAAATTAGAATAGTTTAAATATATCATTTTTGTTCAGTAATATTAATATGTACACTATTTCCAAAATTTAAATTCATGTTGCCAAAAATCGATTTGTTTTTGCAATTGTTTTTCGTTCGCTTTTAAAGTCGATTTCATTAAGTCCGTTAAATCGACTGGCGAAATTTCTTTTATCAAATTCTTATATTTTGTTCTAGAATTTCTGTGAAGCTTTCCCCATTCTTCTTCATCACTCAATAACATAAAAACTATTGCTCTATCCGCAGTGCGTTGGATAGTTTTCCAATCTGGTTGCAAGATATGTAAATCACTAAAGCAATCATTCCAGTAATCCACCATATCTCTTTTAAGTTCGATTTCTACACGCCATAAATGTTCAGACATAACTTCAGCATCTGCATTATCTTTACGTTCTTGCTTTTTATTATAAATTCTAATAAATCTATTACTATCTCTCACGCCAAAATATTTTGTTTCTGGCTTACCATTACGACCATAAAAAATAGTTTTCTTAACTGCTTTATCAGACATTGCATAGTAGTCACTCAAATCATCTTCAAAATCAAAGGCTAAATCTAATCTTGTAAAACCGCCATCTTCCATGTAGCTTATTATATTTTGTTTTAACCAAATCATTTCATCTCGTGTAAGTTTGTTTGGATTAAATTCAATACGCATATTACGTCTATCCCAACTATCTGCTTTCACTTTGTCATATTCAATATAAACTTTTTCTTGAAGTGCTTTAGCTTTAAACTTTGTTTGAAGAATATCCCAAAGTCTTATTTGGGGCTCTACACTCATAAATTTAGAAAGGGCTTGAGCGTTGTCTCGGTTGAGATTTCCAACGATCGTCATTGCATCAAAACTTAATTTTGGATCAGATATGCACACAGTATGTGCGTCCAACCGGCTATTAGAGTAGCCGGTTTTAGAAAAATTGTCT
>JAAYQV010000077.1 GCA_012519065.1 Phytoplasma sp. | reverse complement strand
GCTAGACAATTAAATCCAAGAACCTATGAAGTACCATACATTGGTCAAGGAGCAACCGATCTTCAAGTACGTATTGAAACAGAAGAATTAGAAACTTTAGAAAAACAAATTCATCAACTCTATGATTTATTAGAAGAAACACAAGCAACTATTAGATTACTATCTAGTAGCAAAGCACAAGCAATGGTTAATCAAAATCAGTTAAGATTCTTTGATGTTTTAAAACAAACCAGAAGAGAATACACTTTATTAGAAGAACAAATTGCTAGTTTATCACATAACACTAATGCTGAAAAAATAGAAGCAGAATTAGAAGAGTTAAGAAAAACAAAACGACAATACAGACTTGATTTTGAAAGAATCGTTGGTTTAATGTCTGAAGCTCGCGCAAATAGAGCTAAGATGTTAGAACAAATAGATATTTCAAAATCAGAATTAGAAACATTATACAGCGAACAAAGACATCTTAATGAAGAAAAAACGACTAAATTAAATGCAGCGCACGCTCAATTTAATGCCTATAAGCAAAAATATAATCAATCATTTGATCGTATCATTGAAGAAATAGCTAAAAGCACTGTTTCTATTCAAAATCAAAATACAAGACAAGAAATGGAAGTTATTAACTTAATGCGCCAGTATATCCATCAATATCACTTTGGTGCAGCACCTGATATTTCTGAATTAATTGAATTTGAAAAAGAAGCGGTATTAATTAGAGATAATAACTTAGTTCATTATGAGCAAGAAGCCATTGAATTAAGAAGAAACTCTGAAATAGGCTTTAAAGAAGAGTTTGTGAACAAATTAAGAGCAAGTATTGAAAATGCTCAACAACAAATCTCAGAGCTAAACATGGCGTTAAAAGGAAAAACTTTTGGTACAGATAGTTATCAACTTATTACCAAACCATCAGAAGATCCAGAATACAAACAGTATTACAACATCATCATGGATAATGATGCGCTTGAAACAAATAGTTTGTTTACAGAAAGCTTAACTAAAAGAAATGAAATCATTTTAATGGAATTATTCAATAAGATAGCCTCAACTGATCCAGAGTTTGACAAAGTATCTTATAACTTCCTAGATTATAGACATTATATGTCCTATGATATTGAAGTAACCAACCTAAATGGAAATATTTCATACTTCTCTAAAGTATCTAGAGAAAAATCAGGGGGAGAAACGCAAGTACCATTCTACATTGTCATTGCGGCATCTTTCCAACAACTCCTAACAAGAAACAAAAAAATGGGATCTGGATGTATCGTGTTATTTGACGAAGCATTTAACAACATGGACGAATCAAGAATTGATGCGATGATGAAATTTTATAACAGCTTAAGTATTCAATTACTCATCGCAGTACCACCGCAAAGAGTTTCAAACATTGTGCCATATATTAACACCAGCTTAGCAGTGGTAAAAGATAATGACTACGCTATTGTAGAACCATTTATTAATGAAAGAGTACAAGACTAATGGAAAAGATATATAAAGGGATTGCAGCCTCTAACGGGGTTGCAATCGCTAAGGTTTATAAAAATGTTGATATACCTATCAATATCGTTAAACAAAAAATCTCAAATGTTGAACATGAAATTAATAAAATGCATGAAGCCATAGAGTTTGCTAAAAAAGAAGTTTTAAACATTAGAGATTTAACCTTAAAAAATATCGGCAAAAATGAAGCTGATATTTTTAATGCGCACCTTTTTATGCTAGAAGACCCATTTATCCTTTCAAAAGTAGAAAACTACATTAAAGACAATCAATGCAATGCTTCATTTGCTTATCAAACCATTATGAATGGTGTTATATCAGAAATATCTGAATCTAATAATGACTACATGTTAGAAAGAATCACAGATATTAAAGATATTACCAAAAGAGTTATTGCAAGATTATATAGACAACGCTCAAGTGCTTCATTTGATAAAATCAATGAGCCAGTTATTATTTTAGCAGAAGACCTAACGCCATCAGATACAGTTTCCTTTGATAATAAAAAAGTTAAAGGAATCATTACAGTAAAAGGTGGAAAAACATCCCATAGTGCTATTTTAGCTAGAACGCTAAACATTCCAGCAGTTGTTGGATTTAACATGATCAATAAAATCCTTGATGGAGATATGATCATCATTGATGGGTCAACAGGTGAGGTCATTGTCAACCCAACAGAAGAAACCACTAAAAAATACTTACACATTCAGCAACAAAACATCAAACAAGAACTTCTTTGGAAAACCTATAAAGACAAGAAAACGACAACCAAAGATAATTACCATATTGATTTAGGTGCTAACATCGGTGCACACGGCGATATAGATAATGCAATCTTAGAGGGTGCTGAAGGTGTTGGATTGTTTAGAACAGAATTTTTATATATGCAAAGTACACAAATGCCTAGCGAAGAAGAACAATTTGAAGCATATAAAGAAGCATTAAGTAAAATGAACCCACAAGAAGTTGGCATTAGAACACTAGATGTGGGTGGAGATAAAAACTTAATTTATATGCCTGTAAAAGATGAACTAAATCCCTTTTTAGGCTATAGAGCCTTAAGACTATCCTT
>JAAYQV010000076.1 GCA_012519065.1 Phytoplasma sp. | reverse complement strand
TCTGTCCATCAAGACTTTGATCTTGTGTTGATACACGTGCATAACCAATTTTAGCCATTTGAATACCACCTCTTTTAATCGTTTTATGGGTGCTTATTAATGAAATCTAATTCTCGATGCAAATAAACGCGTCTCTCATCGTCTAAAAACTCATGATTTTTGATATTTATGATACATTGATTATAACACAAGTTTATAGACTTAAATATCCAAGAAAAACCTCTTAATATTAAGTTAAGAGGTTTTGTGTCAAAAACGAACGTTTTTCATTACTTCTGTTATCTCATTTAAATCAAATAAATCTGAAGATTTCCATGTAACATTTTGTTCATTAGACTTATTTTCTATATATGATATGCTGAAGCACCTGTTAATAGAATTTTTTTGTAAATTTAGCCTCCAATTTTAAAAATGAGCAGGCACATGCTTGCCTCAGCTCATCTTTTTCATAATAAGCTAAATTGCTCACTACAATTAAATTAATTTGATATAAGTGTGGCAAGAGTTCTACGTCTCTTAATAAATAATACCCAATTTTATTGATAAATGAACTTAAATTTAAAATTAAATTGATGAGTATCAGAAGTACGATTTACATAAAAAGGTACGACAAGTTTATGAGCTTGTCGCACCTTTTTAATTACAATTAGTTACTAACAAACGACTCCAAAAGCCTTTTTCAGTTGTGTTTATTCACCCTTTTTTCTTCCTGATGTTGATTAATATTTACAGCGTCTGTAGTATATGATGCTTCTTACACATCCACTTTTTATCTATCATTAGTAGGTGTATCAAAGGAATAATTAAGCAGCCTCTCTTCCTCTAATTAATTTTTGAATCTTTTTTATTACTCTCTAACGCCAAAACTTGCTGATTCTTAAGCAATCTTTAATCTTTCCTGCAACTCTTTTCTATTCTGGCTCATATATGCGTTTTAAGAAACAAATGTAATTGAATAGGTTGAAAATTATATATTTTTAAAGTTTCCTTTAAACCAACTGTTAAAATGTATAATAAGGATATTGGATTACCATATGTAAATTTGTTTTTAGCACGACGTTTTTTAGGTGTGTAAGTGTGCCTTTAGATATAAAAATAAAAGTCAACCTAGAAAAAGTAGATTGACTTTTTCTTTTGATGCAGTATCGTCAATGTAAATCTAAAAATTATGGCTATAAATCTACATCACTTTTCAAAAATGTAGTAGTGATATTCAATACTAATTAGTTTTTATAACTACTAGGAAATATCTCAAGGCGTTTCTTTAAATTAAAAATACCCCACAAATAAATGTGGAGTATTAAAGTGAATCATCTTTTGTAGGTTTTATTCCAGATTAGCATGATTTTGCTGCATTGTTTCTTCATCAACGTTTATCTCAGTCATTAAATCTAAAACAATACTATCTAAAAACACTTGTGATGCTTGTTCAAATAAGCTACCTAGAGGTTGTGCTGAACCTTCAGCATCATATTTCGTTCCCGCCGGTAATTCAATCACTGCATTTGCAAGTTCACCAATCTTTGACGTTGGATTTGTTGACAATAATACAACTTCTGCACCTACAGCTTTAGCTTTATCTGCTAATAATCTTAAATGCTCTGTCGAACCTGAGCCAGAAAGGATAACAAACAAATCTTTTTCGGTAATGGAAGGTGTAGTGGACTCGCCAACTACATGTGCACCCTTCCCAAGCTGATTCAATCTCATCGCAAAACTATTTGCTACAAAACCCGAACGTCCTTTTCCAGATACAAAAACTTGCTCTGCTTTAATAATTTGCTTTAAAAACGTTTCGGCTTCACTGTCTTTCACATGTGATAATGTGTTGTCTATTTCATCTAGTATTAAACGATAATTTGTGATTTCTGTCATCATTATTTTCCTTCAATCGCAGCTCTACATTGTTTAGCAGCTTCTACAGGATCATCAGCATTTGCAATGCCGCCACCAACAATAATTAAATCAGGATTTTCTGCAACAATATTTTTAATTGTATCTGATTTAATACCACCTGCGACTGCTACTTTAGAATTACTAATTACAGATTTAACTTTACGTAAACTTTCTAAAGGAGATTGACCTTCAGCTTGTAAGTCATAACCAGTATGAACAGCGATATAATCTGCGCCTAAATCATCTAAAT
>JAAYQV010000075.1 GCA_012519065.1 Phytoplasma sp. | reverse complement strand
TGTAGATGACTTATTTGCTTTAGTGATGTCAAAAATTGCTCAAGAATTAAAAGAAGATGTTCACATCAGTCAAGAATATGCGCTATCTCTTTTAATGATTGCTAAGTATATTGAAAGAGTTAGTGACCATGCAGTTAATATTGCTGAGTGGGTAATTTTTATTGTTACAGGGAAACACAAGGAAACAGACTTATTTTAAAAAGGGAGTGATTGCATGTTAGTATATTTTCTAGAAGATGATACATCTATTCACTATATTATTGAAAAAACTCTTCAACAAGCTAATTTTTCATATGAAGGTTTTTATGAAGCAGAAAAACTCATCGAAAGAATTAAAGAAAACATGCCTGATTTATTTTTATTAGACATCATGTTACCTGATTTATCAGGTATAGAAGTGATTAAGTATATTAGAAGTAAAAGTAAAGATGCAATCATTATAGTTGTTTCCGCTTTAAACAGTGAAATAGATAAAGTCAAGGCATTGGATTTAGGTGCAGATGATTATATAACTAAACCATTTGGCGTTTTAGAACTTATTTCTAGAATTAATGCACATGCTAGACGCATTGAAAAAACCAAAGTCTATGTTAAAGAGGATTTAAAACTAAATTTAGAAGAACATAGTTTTTATATTAAAGACAGAAAAGTAACTTTAACTAATAAAGAGTTTGATGTTTTATATTTACTTTTAAAAAATGAAGGCAAAGTTGTTAGAAAAGAAACTTTTTTCAAAGAAATTTGGGATATGACCGCAGAGGTTGAAACCAGAACGCTAGATATGCATATTAAGTCACTTAGGGAAAAAATAAAAGATTCAAAAGTTGAAATTATAACAGTAAGAGGTGTGGGTTATCAAATTTAAAAAACGCGTGTTACTTACAATTGTGATTTATCACATATTTTGGGGAACGATTTTATCGTTTTCTTTTAATCACGTTCTCACAAAGCCCCTAATCTATCTTTTCATATATATTTTCTTTATGGGGATCATTCTTTTATTTATGAAGTATCAACGTCAAGAAGATAAAAAAAGAGTAGAAAAATTAACTAAAAAATATTTTGATAACTATTTATTCATCGAAGAAAATGATAGTTTTGATTACGTAGAAAAAGCGTTTAAAAAAGAAGTAGAACAAAGAAATGAAATGCTTAAAGAATATAAATTCTACCAGCAACAAACCAACTTCATTTTAGAGTCTATTAATAGGGGAGTTGCCGTCATCAGTGTAGATCACATCATCTTTCATAACAGCACTTTTATAGAATACCTAAGTCTTAACGGTCAAATCTTATATGAACCATACCACAAAGTCTTTAGATCATATGATTTAAAAGCACTCATCGCAGAAGCTAAAAAAAGTAGAACACCGATCATCAGAACACTTGAGATTAACAAAAAGAAACTTCAAGTTAGAGCCGTTTTTTTAAAGGATGAAAAAAGCGAACAAATTTTATTAATTATAAGAGACCTACAAGAGTATCACTTAATGGAAAGTGTGAAAAGAGACTTTTTTTCATATGCCTCACATGAACTAAAAACGCCTATTACCGCTATTAAAGGTTATGCAGAACTCATTTATCATCAAATGGTAGATGAAGTGGAATCTAGAAAGTTAGCAGAAAAAATCAATGAATCAGCTTCATTTATGACGCTTTTAGTAGATGATATGTTGATGTTATCTAGATTGGAATATTTAAAAGACTCAAAAAGAACAGAAATCAATTTAAACCATATTTTAAATGAAGTATTACACCAGTTAGAAAACCATATAGAAGAAAAGCATATTCATCTAGAATTAAACATCAAATCTGACATCACATATCTTGCAGACAGAGTAGATATGTTCAGATTGTTTAAAAACCTGATTGAAAATGGTGTGAAATATAATAAGGTCAATGGTAAATTAAGTATTTCACTACAAGAAGAAAACAATCAAATCATCTTTACCATCAAAGATAGTGGCATAGGGATTGCCGATGAACATATTAAAAGAGTATTTGAAAGATTTTATAGAATCAACCAAGGTAGAGAAAAAAATGGGACAGGATTAGGTTTAGCTATTGTCAAACATATTGTTTTAAATTATCAAGGTGAAATCCAGTTAAATACGCAACTGGGCGAATATACGGAATTTATCGTCCAATTACCTAAAAAATAATCAAAAAATGTAAGCATTTACATATTTTATTTCATTGAAAAACTAAAAAAAATACCATATAATGAAGTTGTGTTAGAGAAGATCTAATTTAAAATTTAATAAAATCAACTAGCAATGAAAAACGTTTTGAATGATGAAGTCTGGTAATTTGTCAGAGCGTTTTTTTTGTACCCAAAATTAAGAAAATTCGGAGGATAAAAACCATGATTACAAAAATTAAAAAAAGAGATGGACGCATTGTACGTTTTAATCAAGACAAAATAGTATCAGCTATACAAAAAGCAATGCTAGCATCTAATGAACCACTAGATAAGGCAGATGATATTGCAAATGATGTGATTAGAGCTTTAAGCGCAAAGTTTTCATCTGATATACCAACAGTTGAAGACATCCAGGATGAGGTAGAATTAGCGCTTATTCGTAACGGATTAGCAGAAGTTGCAAAGTCTTATATCTTATATAGAGAAGAGCGTAATAGAGTGAGAGATAAAAACACAAGATTAATGAAGACATATCACGACATTACCTTCTCTAAAAGTAATGAAAGTGATCTAAAAAGAGAAAATGCCAACATCAATAGTGACACACCTATGGGAGCGATGCTTAAATATGGTAGTGAAGGAGCAAAAGAGTTTTTCAAAATGTTTGTTTTAAATCCTAAACATGCCAAAGCTCACGAAGAAGGATTAATTCATATTCATGACCTAGACTTCTTAACTTTAACTTTAACTTGTTGCCAAATTGATTTAACTAAATTGTTTGAAAACGGATTTGTTACAGGACATGGTTCAATTAGAGAACCTAAAGATATTAAAACTTACGCAGCTTTAGCGTGTATTGCTATTCAGTCTAACCAAAATGATCAACATGGAGGACAAAGTATCCCAAACTTTGATTATGACATGGCAGAGGGCGTTAGAAAAACCTATGTCAAAAACTTTATTCGAAATTTAGAAAAAGCGTTAGAATTTAATCAAATTAATCAAGACGCTAAACAGTTAATCCAAAAAATAGAAATAGAACATCAAGTTTTACCAAAATTAAACAATGATGAAATCAACGCATATCTTCTTAAAGAACTTAACTGCGAAAATGCAGAAAACATTTTAAATTTTACAGTTAAACACGCTAAAAAAGAAACGATTAGAGATACCTATCAAGCAATGGAATCTTTAATTCACAACTTAAATACCATGCATTCAAGAGCAGGAGCTCAAGTTCCATTTAGTTCAATTAACTATGGAACAGATACAAGTCCAGAAGGACAATTAGTTATCGAACAAATCTTACTTGCTACACAAGCAGGTTTAGGAGAGGGAGAAACACCAATTTTCCCTATTCAAATTTTTAAAGTTAAAGAAGGTATTAACTTTAACGAAACAGATCCAAACTATCCTTTATTCAAATTAGCAATCGCGACTTCGGCAAAAAGATTATTCCCTAACTTCTCATTTATTGATGCACCATTTAATAAAGAGTTTTATAAAGAAGGGGATCGAAATACAGAAATTGCTTATATGGGATGTAGAACACGCGTCATGTCAAACATTCATGATCCAGAAAAAGAAGTAGTTACAGGACGTGGGAATTTAAGTTTCACAAGTGTTAACTTACCAAGAATAGCCCTAACAAGTAAAAACATGAAAGATTTTTATACAAAGTTAGATGAAACGATGGATTTAGTTATTGAACAATTATTAGAAAGATTTGACATTCAAAAAAAGCTTCACGTATATAACTTCCCGTTTTTAATGGGGCAAGGTGTTTGGTTAGACTCAGAAAAATTAAAACCAACAGACACCATTGAAGAAGTTATTAAACATGGAACACTAGCAACAGGATTTATTGGCCTAGCAGAGACATTAAAGGTTCTTACAGGAAAACATCAAGGAGAATCTGAAGACTCTCAAAAATTAGGTATTGAAATCATTCAAACCATGAGAGAAAAAATGGATTTAGCTGCTAAAAAATATAAACTCAATTTCAGTTTAATCGCAACACCAGCAGAAGGGCTTTCTGGTCGTTTTGT
>JAAYQV010000074.1 GCA_012519065.1 Phytoplasma sp. | reverse complement strand
TCAGCAAGAATTGACCATCCTTGTGACTTGACTTTTTCTTCTAAGCCTTCCACACTACTGTTATATAATAAACCTAATGATCCCCAGAAATATGGCACAGCATATTCTAGAAAATCAAATCCGTGTCCACCATCTGTTTTTAAAAGTTTTAATTGTGTTTTTAAACTTTCATTAAAATCGGTATCTTTATTTAAGGCATCAATTTTAGTCCAGTCTATTTTTTGTAAGTAGTTTTCTTTTGCTAGTTCTTCTATCCCATAGTCTGATGGAATGACTACATCATAACTATTTACTTTAACTTGACTTAAAGCCACTTCATTTGAATCAAATGTAACTAAAGCCACTTTTTTTCCTGTTTCTTTTTCAAATGCTCTAACTACATCTTTATTTATATAATCATTTGGTAAGTATATTTTTAAGTCTGCTTCCAGATTACATCCTGCTAGAATGAATACTGAGAAAACAGAAACTGCTAATAACCATATTTTTTTCATTTAATCTTCTTCTCCTTAATTTTTCTACCTTTGAACAAGTCGTATAATATTTTAATTCCAATAACTAAAATAATGAGCGTTGACAAGGCGTTAACAGTTGGTTCAATTCCTCTTTTTAAAGTATAGAGGTATATAGATATATTTTTAACGGTTGAACCAGATGCCGCAAAATATGAAATCACAAAGTCATCAAATGACATAGTAAAGGCGATAGCCGCACCAGCGATGATAGCTGGTTTAATTTGTGGAATGATGACTTTAAATAATGTTTGTTTTGCTGTTGCTCCTAGGTCATGAGATGCATCAATTAAACTGCTATCTAAACTTCTTACTTTTGGATAAACCGTGATCAGGACATATGGCGTTGAAAAAGCAATGTGTGCAATGATCATCGTTGTCATACCTCTTGTAATAGCAAGCGTTCCAAAAAGGATAAAAAAGGCAATAGCAGTAATGATCTCAGGACTTAAAATTGGTAAGTTGTTAATACTAAAAGTGATATCTCTAAAAACTTTTTTTTGTTTAGATAGTGAAATAGCTGCAAGCGTTCCAATAACAGTTGAAATAACGGTTGAAATGATAGCCACTGTTATCGTTGTAACCACTGCATCAATGATTTCTCTATTAATGAATAGTTCTTGATACCATCTAAATGAGAACCCTGTAAAAACAGTGAGTGATTTGCTTTCATTAAATGAAAAAACAATTAATGAAAGAATCGGTAAATAAGTAAAGATGAAAATAATAAATAAATATATGTTAGAAGAGATTTTATTCTTTTTCATTTGACAACACCTCTTCGTATTTATCTATTTTTTTAATAAAATATATTAAAACCATCATTAAAATACCTAAGATTAAGGATACTGCTGCACCATAACCATAATTACCTTTTAATAAGATAGCTTCATCAATTAGATTACCAATCATATATCTTTTACCATCTCCTAAATACTTTGGAACTACCAGGGTGGTTGCTGCTGGTAAAAATACCATCATGATACCTGACATTACTCCTGATAACGATAATGGGATGATGACTTTTCTAATGGTTTGTAACTTATTTGCTCCCAAATCAGCACTTGACTCATATAAACTATCATCTATTTTAGATAACGATGTATAAATAGGTAATACCATGTAGGGTAGATACATATAAACCATACCTGTTATAATCGCAAAATCTGTGCCTAACAAATTAGGCGCAACCATGCTAAAAATTTGTTTTAATCCATTGGCTCTAATTAACATGTTAATCCACATTGGTGCTGTTA
>JAAYQV010000073.1 GCA_012519065.1 Phytoplasma sp. | reverse complement strand
CTAATGTTGGTATATCTGGAATGCCTTCCCCTCTTTCCCATTTAGATATGGACTTATCAGAATAATTAAGTTTTTCTGCTAATTCAAATTGAGTTAATTTTAGTTCTTTTCGATAAAATATGATGTTATTGGCTATATTAAGCGCTATTTTGTCTTTATTTTCCATATTTTTATTATAGCATAAAACCACTCTACTGTCAGTAGAGAAAGAAAAAAAGATTCTACTAAATGGTTTTAGATTAGTAGGTGGTCAAAAAATAAGAAAAAAGTTATAGTAATGTCATAGAGGTGATGAACATATGAAAAAAATTTTAATGATTGGAAATGCGTTAATCGATGAAACAAGTTTTAAAGATCTAGATTCAATTCGTATTGATAATCAAACTGAAAAAGGAATCACAATTGAAAAAGCCTATAAAAAAATCAAACAACATTTAAAGAAAAATCATGACTATGAATACGCGATTGTATCATTTGGGTCAAATGAAAGTGAATATGTTTGGCATTATGTTAATCAGCAAGTTGTTTTCAAACCACAAGTAGAGGTAAAAAAATTTAGAAAAAAATATGATAAGCTTTTAAAATTACTTTCAAAGTATCCTATCAAACCAATTCTTTTAACTACACCACCTGTAATTAAAAAGGATTTTTATCAATGGATATTAAATCAAATCAACGATGATCTTACATTATTACAAGATTTAAACTGTGAAGATAAAGTATATTATTATCATGAGTTGTATAATTCTGCGGTTGTTGAATTATTTCATAAACATCAAACTAAAATCATTAACCTAAAAGAAGTTAATCAAGGTAACTATGAGGATCTATTAAAAGATAATTTGATTTATTTAAATCAAAAAGGACAAAGTAAAATCAATGAATTCATTACTAGTGAAGTCAAAAACATTTTAAATTCATAACGATAAACATTTCTTTAATACATTTTTTATAACACTTTGATAAAAAAAGATATAATAAAGAAAAAAGGAGTGTTTATATGAAACAATTAGTTGGTTTAGTAGCACTTGTTGCAGGAATTATTATGGTTATTACTTTATTCCCAAGTTTGGTAGATGGTTTTAAACTAGCATTAGATTCTACTACAGAAGTTTGGGGGCAAATTAAAGCTGTTGTCTCAGCATTATGGGGATTTGTATATCAACCTTTAGTATTGATTACAATTGGCCTAATTGCTTTAGATGATAAAAAATAAGAATTATGAGGCAACTCATAATTTTTTTATTTGCCTTTAAGATTCATTTAGTATAAAATATAGTCATGGGGATGTCCTGGATTCGCCATGGTCATAAAGTTTATATGTGCATGCCTTGGTTGCGCAAGTAAAAACGCCGAGGTTTTTAATAACCGGAAACCAAAGATTACAATTCGCAGCTTAAGAAAAAGCTCGCGCCAACCTTAAACTCGCTTACAGTTTAAGTACGGCTCAATTTGGTAAGCTATACGTGTTATAGTGTCTTGGATAACGCATGAATAAAAAAGACTGGTATAAATATTTTTTGTTCATTTAAAGTATTTATATAAGATTAAGAAATGAACTAAGCATGTAGACCGTATAAATGGATTGATTGTGTACGTGGGTTCGATTCCCACCATCTCCACCAAAAAAAACTGTGACATTTGGGCATCATCAAGATGTCTTTTTTTACATAATAAATGGAAGAGGTAAAGATATGAAAAAAGGAAATAAACTACTGTTGACAACATTTATAGTGATTATTATCTCAAGTATCATTATAGATATTGTATTTCAAAATATTTCAGATAATTTTGTTTGGATTATCACGACGATAGCAATATTATTTTATGTAATTTTTATAGTTTATGGTGTACGAAAAATCATAAAAATGAATAAGGAAGATAATGAAATTTATAAAAGAGTGGATGCTTTAATTCAGCAAAAAGATTTTGATGAAGCAAGATTGATTATAAAGGATAGTATTTTAAAAGTGAATTTTTCAATTACTAGTGTAAAAATCGAAAAATTATTATTAATTTTGGAACTAACTGTTGGTAACAATAGAGAGGCAAAAAAGATAATAGAGACTACAAAATGGGGAAGATTTGAAAGTGAGAAGTTTTATTTTGAAGCTCTATTTCTACTTAAAGAGGGAAGAAAAGATGAAGCTCTTGAATATTATAAAAAACTTATAAAGTGGAACAAAAGATATAAGAAAGCTTATCAAAAACAAATCGATAACTTGCAGGTAATTTTCAGATATATAAATGAAGGTGTAAAAGAAAATATTGAAACACAGTTTCCTCTGGTAAAAGAAATTATGAACTTGTAAAAACATCAAAAAAATGTCATTTCAATTAGTTTTTCAAAGCTCAAAAGACTTTCGATAAATCATGATTCTTTTTTATTATGCTTTATCTAGTCATCAGAATCCGGTATTACAAGGTTTGATAGTTTAAAAGAAAAACTTTAAGAATGATTTTAACATAATTTCAGAAATATCACATGGATCAATAACTATGGTTAGTGGTCTTTAAAAGAATATTAATAAATAATTGTTGCTTTAAAAATCAAATGGCTATTCAAAATTAAGGAGAAATCTATATGATCTATACTCAAGTTACTATCCATCAAAACAGTTTTTATATTGGTATCGATCAAATAGGGATTACTTTTATTGGTAGTCCAAATGGAGATAAAGAAGAAATTAAAAAATGGTTTAAAGATGTAACATATGTTTCAGAATCTCATCAAATAACAGAAATTAAAAAACAATTAACTTCTTATTTTAACAAAGAAGCAACAAGCATAGACATACCCATTCACATGATAGGAACTGATTTTCAAAAAGAGGTATGGTCGATATTACTTGAGATTCCTTATGGAGAAACAAAGAGCTACCTAGATATAGCAAATAAACTTAATAGCCCTAAAAAAGTTAGAGCAGTTGCTCATGCTATTGCTAAAAATCCTCTTTTAATGATTGTTCCATGTCATCGAGTTATAGGCTCTAATGGAAATCTAACAGGATATAGAGCGGGACTTGAGTTTAAAAAAGAACTTTTAACGCTAGAATCCTTAAAATAAGCCAATTGTTTTTTATCAAGCATCTTTCTTGAATACAATAGTTAATGTACTATAATGGTTATAAGAGGAGATGAAAGAAATGAAAATTGGAATCGTAACAACCACAGTTAGAGATGGAAGAAAATCGCTTGACATTGCACAATGGGTCAATGAAGTTGCGCAAAAAAGAAATGATCAAAATGTAAGTTATGAAATAGTAGATATTAAAGATTATGAACTACCTATTTTCGCATCTAATACAACTCAAAAAGATGTAGAAAATATTACAAAATTTAAAGAAAAAATCGCATCTTTTGATGGATTTGTCTTTGTTGTAGCAGAATACAATCACTCACCAAGCGGTGTCTTTAAAAATGCTTTAGATTATTTAATGGTTGAATTAAACAATAAAGCAGCAGGATACGTTGGTTATGGTGGTGTAGGTGGAGCCAGAGCAATTGAGCAATTAAGATTAATTAATGCAGAACAAGCTTTAGCAACCGTTAGAAAAAACGTTAACTTATTCTTAGCCTATGATTTTGTTAACTTCACTGAATTTAAACCAAATGATTATCAACTTGCTCCGCTAAATGAAATGTTAGATCAACTATTAGTTTGGGCAAAAGCATTAAAAACAACTAGAGAATAGTGAAGAAAATTCAATTAGACTTTTAAAGTCTAATTTTTTTTTATTTATTAATGGTATACTATGCATATAAAAACCTTTTAAAAGGAGTAAAAAGTATGAAAAAAGAATTTTTAATCATCAAAACCAAAGATGCTGTTCAGTATATTAACATTAGAAAAATTATTGATGTTAGAATTAATTTAACCAAAGAGATCATCCATCTACGTTACGGTATTGGTCATGTCCTGGCTGTTTCAAAAGTAAAAACGTTGAATTATCAAGAGGTGTTATCATATTTCTTAGAACTAGAATAAGATTTGAAAGATAGGATGAATAGTGTGAAAATATATTTCCGAAAAAAACAAACAACTAAACTAAATATTTATAGGTAAAATAAGTCACATATAGAATAGGTGAGAAATATAATTAAATATTTAACCCCAAAAAAAGTTGTTGTTCTTTTAAGTGCAATATAAACCAAAATTAGATTTCTAGTGTAAAGTCGTTAAATGATATTATCTACAAAAAAAGGACTATCTATTTAGTCCTTTTACTTTTTTATCGAATCTTTTCAAGATAGAAACACAACCTAATATACCCTTTTCTATATAAAAAGTTCGAGTTATTTGTTCTTGGTACGCCCTGGGGGGATCGAACCCACGACCCGCAGATTAAGAGTCTGCTGCTCTACCAACTGAGCTAAGAGCGCATTTCAATATCACTATTTTACACCTATCAAGTAAAAAAAACAATAGTAACATCAAAAAAACATAAAAAGAAGAGTAAAGGTTCGTTTAAGGTTTAAAAACAAAGAAGAAGCTATAATGAAAAAGAAATGAGGTATTTTATGAAAAAAACTGCAAATTTTTTACGTAGAACGATAAAAATCATGGGAATTGCATTAATAGGTATTAACCTTTTAAGAATTTTTGATAAACTAACTTATTTAAAATTTATGCAAAATCCTCTTCCAGCATTATTTAATTCTATCATCTTAGTCTTATTTAGCTATTTACCTAGCCTTTTAAAACGTATTAAAAT
>JAAYQV010000072.1 GCA_012519065.1 Phytoplasma sp. | reverse complement strand
TTAAAAGAATTAGAAAACAAAATCTTAGAAACGCTTCAACTCACTCATTTAGAAGAAAAAGACTTTAATTATTTATCTAATGCAAGACACATTAAAAAAATGTTAGAAGCTCTTCATTCCTTAAAAGATGTATTAGAAGCGATTAAACAAGAAATGCCTGTAGATATCTATGCCATTGACTTAACCAACGCATGGAATGCACTAGGAGAAATATTAGGAGATAATGAATACGGAGATTTACTAAGCGAGCTATTCTCTAAATTCTGTCTAGGAAAATAAGGGTTTTATGGTATAATTTAAATGATAAAAGAAAGCGGTGAGAGTTGTGTCATATGTTGCGTTATACAGAAGTTATAGGCCTAAAAACTTCACTGAAGTGGCAGGTCAAAAAACGATTGTTCAAACCTTACAAAATGCAATTAAATACGATAAAATAGCTCACGCCTATTTATTCAGTGGACCTAGAGGAACAGGTAAAACATCGATTGCTAAAATTATGGCAAAAGCAGTAAACTGTTTAAATCCAGTAGAAGGCAATCCATGTGGTGTTTGTGAAATTTGTCAAACCATAGATGCTAATGAAGTTTCAGATGTTGTAGAAATAGATGCTGCGTCTAATAACGGCGTAGATGAAATTAGAGATCTAAGAGATAAAGTTAAATACGCACCAAGTATAGGAAAATATAAAGTCTATATTATAGATGAGGTCCATATGCTAACAACAGGTGCCTTTAATGCCTTATTAAAGACCTTAGAAGAACCTCCACATCATGTCATCTTTATTCTAGCAACAACAGAAAGTCATAAAATACCAGCAACCATTTTATCAAGATGTCAAAGATATGATTTTAGAAACATCGATGAAGAAGACATGGTTGAAAAATTAAACGAAATTATTACCAAAGAAAAAATAAAGATCACTCCAGAAGCCATCAAAGCGATTGCTATTCACGCAGAAGGTGGTATGAGGGATGCTTTAAGTTTATTAGATCAAGTCATTTCTTATAACACAGGCTCTATTACAGAAGATGATGTATATCAAGTTTCTGGCGGCCTTTCTAAAACAGCCATCAAAAATTTATTGCAAGCAGTTGTCGATAAAGCACCGCAAAAAGCCATGAAAGTGTTAAAAGAAATCCTTTCCCAAGGAAAAGAAATATCAAGAGTTACTAATGATTTAATCTTAGCTTTACGTGATATTTTATTAGATAAAACACAAAATGACATTAAATACGAAGAATTTAAACACATCTCTGTGCAAAAGATTTATGCATATTTAGATATCTTAAATCAATTACAACAAGATATTAAATGGACCAACCAAAAAAGAGCCTATATAGAAATGGCTTTAATTAAAATGGTCAACCATGAAAGTATTAAAAAAAGTGATTTAGAAGATAAAGTCTTAAGATTAGAAGCAGAACTTGAAAAGTTAAAGAAAGTATCACATAAACCAATCATTACTGTAGCAAAGCCAGATAATTCAAATAAAAAACCTTTAG
>JAAYQV010000071.1 GCA_012519065.1 Phytoplasma sp. | reverse complement strand
TGATCTAGACTCAAAAAGAAACTCATTAATTCAATGTCATAAAAAGGGATTTTGTAGTTAAATCCTTCCAATAATACATGTGGGGCAATAAACTTTACCTGCCTATTATAAAAATCAGCCATCTCTGATAAGTCCATATCATTATTTTTAATCTCAATTAAATCAAATAAGTCTTCATCTTTTAAACAAGATAACTCTACTGACCTACTGTATCTATTTTTGTGAGTAAAAATTTTCTTTGCATTTAGTGTGTTTTCGACTCGTTCTTTTTCAGTGCTACCTCCAGTAATAGGACCTGCAAAACTACCCATCCAAAAAATACTGTCCCCATATATACTACTAAGTCTCTTAACAGGTGGATGGTGAAATAATACAGTTTGATGATTTATTCGATTTGATATATCTAATAACTCTTCTATATCATACCTATGTTCTGTTAATGCAAAACTTACATGTTTCGTGCCTAGTCCTAGTCCTACTTCCCTACCTATTTCAAGGTCTAAAGTTCCTGGTGTTCCAAAGGTATATGTTTCAATATTTTTTGCTTCAGTACATTCTAGAAGTCCTGCTAGAATTGCTCTACTATCAAGCCCCCCACTTATAGGTACAACATGTCTTTTACCACACTCAAATTTACTGGTAATAGCTTCTGTTAGCAATTTTGAACCAATATTAATCAACTCTTTTTCTGTACATGTAGCATATTTGCTCTTATCTATTCTAGAAAAGTCAAACTTATATTTTGGATTTTTATAGTCTAAAAAATATCCAAGTTTTAAAAATGAATTTAAATTACTATTACTTAGCATACGTCTCACCTACCTTTACTAATTGACTATTTTTTATATATAATATTTTCAATAATGTAATTAATGCAAACTGACATCCCCAAGCATTTATTATTCCGATTAGTCCAAAGGATTTTCCTAAATACCAGGATAAAATAAGATATACTAAATTACCAAAACCCATAATATAAAATTTTTGCTTGACATAGCCTAAAGCATTAAACAATGGATGTACTGGAGCTGTTGCGGCATCAAGTCCAACATAAGTAAAGAAAATAACAAAATAAACCCAGTAATTAGACACTCCCTCTCCAAAAAATATTTTAAGCCATATAGGTGATGTCAATCCACCTAAAGCAATCATTGGGATTATAAATATTGAAATCATTACAGATATTTTTGCTGAGGTTTTAACAGCTTGTTTATACTGTTTTTTTGCAACAATATTTGCCAATTCAGGATATACCGATTGATAAATAGGGTTTATAAGTCTACTTAGAATTGATGAAATTTGTTTAAAAACTTTATACACTCCTACCATTTCAAGTGACAACACTGTAGATGTTATAAAAACATCCATCTGCTTACTCGGAAGCGTTAAGGTTGATGATAAGTTGCTCCATATAGCAAATGAAAAAAACTCTTTATTTATATTAAGCTTTTGATTCCACCAACCTTTCATTCCATTTTTGATTAATACAATGTTTAAAATAATAACCAGCAATATGTGACCTATTATATCGCATATTAAATTAATCCATATGATAGCTATAAAATCTACGTTGAAAAAATAAGCAACTAACAGACTTATTAGCTTGATAATAGCAACAGTAATTTTTTGATATGATATGAGGCGAAATCTACTATAAAGCCTTAGTACTCCTGTTGGAATACCCGAAAAGTGAAATAGTATACTAAAGCTATAGATTTTTGAATATTCGACAACTATACTGTTCCATCCTAGAAATGCCCCAATTATATCTATTAACAAGACAGCTACTATAGTGCCTAAAAAAGCAGTGCTAATATCTAAAATAGTCCCTTGCTTTAGCAGTTGCTTAAATTCTTGAGTATTTTTGTTTTCTAGTGCTTCAGCTCCAAATTTTATAAATGCCTGCCATGATTGGAAATTCAATAGTTGATCTATAGTGAGTGCGTATGCCTGAATCAATACAATAATCCCATATTTTTCAGTTCCAAGCATATTCAAAATTATAGCTAAAG
>JAAYQV010000070.1 GCA_012519065.1 Phytoplasma sp. | reverse complement strand
TATCCACCGGTCTAAACGTCTTATTCGCAGGCGTTGTCTCAACTCCAATGATTGCACACTATTCAAAATTAAAACAAATATCAGGCATCATGATCACCGCATCTCATAACCCATATGAAGATAACGGAATTAAAGTCTTTAACAAAGGCTATAAATCAACTTTAGAAGAAGAACTCATCATAGAGTCATACATCGATGGAAAAACGCCTGAAACATCAAATTTTGGCACATACACCCTAACAAACGAGGTTAAAGAATCATACCTTAACTTAATCTCACAACTCAATTTAAAAACATCATCACTAAAAGTAGCTTATGATACCGCTAATGGTGCCAACTATTTAATTGCAAATGAGATCCTTTCAACCTATTATCCACAAAGTGTCCAAATATCAAACCAACCCAACGGTTTAAACATTAATCTAAATTGCGGGTCAACCCATCTAGAAACCTTAATCTCATACATCAAAGAACATCAAATGGATTTAGGTTTTGCTTACGATGGAGATGGTGATAGAGTGATGATGGTAGGAAAAGATGGGTTCATCTATGATGGTGATTTTATCATCTACTTAGTAGCAACCTACCTAAAGGATCATAACCAACTAAAAAACAATACCGTTGTCTTAACTAAAATGAGTAATCCAGGTATCTTAAAAGCCTTAAAAGCTAAAGGCATTGACTATATCCTAACTGATGTAGGAGACAAATATGTCTCTGAAGCTTTAGTTAAAAATGATTATATCATTGGCGGAGAAGCTTCAGGACATATCATTTTAAGAAACATTCTTCACAGTGGTGATGGACTACTTGCTTCTTTATATATTTTAAAACTACTAGAAGAACATAACCTATCCTTAGAAGATATCACTAAAGATATTAAATTATATCCATTTAAAATGGTCAACATTAAAAACATTAACAAATCGGTTTTACAAGAACCTGAAGTCATCAAATATCTAGAAGAAACTAAAAACCATTTTGATAAAGAAGATATCTTTTTAATCCGTGCCAGTGGCACAGAACCCTTAATTCGTGTTACAATTAGTTGTGAAGATGAAAACAAACTCAACCAATATATGGATCAAGTTGTTTCATATTTAAAAGAAAAAGGGGAAAAATAAATGAAAGAGATTTATAGTATCATACTTGCTGCTGGAAAAGGCACGAGAATGAAAACAGAGATTCCAAAATGTGCCTATCCAATTTTAAGAAAACCAATGATCGAATACATCGTTGATAGACTAGCACAAACTCAAGTCACTCAAAACATCGTAGTTGTAGGCCATAAAAAAGAAGTCATAGAAGAGATCTTAAAAGATAGAGTCCTTTATGCCACTCAAACAGAACAACTAGGGACAGGACATGCTGTCCTGTCAGCAAAATCCTTACTTGAAAACAAAGAAGGACTTACCTTAATTCTTCCGGGTGACATGCCTTTAATGTCAGTTAAACTCACCAATAAAATCTTAAACCACCACCAAGAACAAAGAAATGACTTAACCGTTGTTTCTATGGTTTTTGATAATCCAAAATCATATGGAAGAATCTTAAGAGATGATGAAGATCGTGTGGTAGGTATTATTGAAGATAAAGACGCAACCTATGAACAAAAACAAATCAAAGAAGTCAATTCAGGTGTTTATGTCATAGACAACAAACTTTTATTTAAAATGCTAGAAAAAATTAAATTAAATGAAAACAAACAAGAATACTACTTAACAGACATCGTAGAACTTATGGCAAAAGACTATAAAGTAGGCTCATTTAAAGTACGTGATGCTTACATGATGATGGGTGTAAATGATCTATATGCCATCAGTCAAGCTGAAAGCTATCTAAGAGAAGAAATCAATAAAGAACACTTATTAAATGGTGTACAAATGATGTCACCAAACACCATTACAATCGGTCATAACGTTATCATAGAGCCAGGGGCTCATATTTTACCAAACACCACCATTACAGGAGACTCAGTCATTAAATGTCATGCAGTCATTGGCCCAAACACTGAAATCCATAACTCAACCATAGAAGCTCATGCTGAAGTCAAACACTCACTCATCTATGATTCAAAAGTAGGAGAATATACAACCATAGGACCATTTGCTCATCTTCGTGGACATGCCGAAGTTGGTGCTAAAAACAGAATTGGTAACTTTGTTGAAATTAAGGGTTCAAAAACAGGAATAGGAACCAAAGCAGCACACCTATCCTACATTGGCGATGCCATTGCAGGAGATAGAGTCAACTTTGGTTGTGGCTCTATTACGGTTAACTATGATGGTGTTAAAAAGCATAAAACCATCATCGGTGAT
>JAAYQV010000069.1 GCA_012519065.1 Phytoplasma sp. | reverse complement strand
GTAAACATGTTTTAAAATCATTTATCAAGGAAAATAATGTTTGGGCAATTACCTTAAAGGCATATGATAAACTCATAGGAACCATCGATTTAAGAGAGCATGATTATTTTTTACATGAGGTTTATGAAATCGGGTATTCTTTAGATGATAAATATTGGAATAAAGGGATTGCAACTGAAGCTTTAAACAAAGTGATTGACTATGCCTTTGGCGAACTTAAAATTAAGCGATTAATTGCATCTCATAGTGAAAGCAATATAGCATCTCAAAAGGTGCTAGAGAAAAATGGATTTATCTATACACACACAGAAGAAACTACACTTTATTTAAGTGTGGGTATTAAGAAAATAAAATGGTATGAGAAACTAAATATTTAGGAGGAAAACAATGGAAACAAAATTAAAAACCAAATATGATTTTAAAGAAGTAGAAAAAGGGCAATATGAAACATGGGTAGAAAAAGGATATTTTACTGCCGGGAAAGATCTTTCTAAGACCCCTTTTACTGTTGTTATTCCACCACCAAATGTAACAGGGAAACTACACTTAGGTCATGCTTGGGATAATACATTACAAGATATCATCATTAGAAGAAAAAGAATGCAAGGTTATGATGCTTTATTTTTACCTGGTATGGATCATGCAGGGATTGCGACTCAAGCAAGAGTAGATAATCAATTAAAACAAATGGGTATATCACGTCATCATATTGGTAGAGAGAAGTTTTTAGAACATGCTTGGAGTTGGAAAGAAGAATATGCCGGACATATTAGAGATCAATGGAAAGCATTAGGATTAAGTTTAGATTATACTAAAGAACGTTTTACATTAGATAAAAAATTAAATGATGCAGTGAACTATGTTTTCATCAATCTTTATGAAAAAGGATTAATTTATCGAGGCAATAGAATCATTAACTGGGATCCAGAAGCTCAAACAGCTTTATCTAATATCGAAGTAGAACATAAAGAAACACAAGGAAAACTCTTTTATTTTAAATATCCACTCATAGATAGTGATGAGTATTTAGTAGTTGCTACAACAAGACCTGAAACAATGTTTGCCGATCAAGCTGTAATGGTACATCCAAAAGATGATAGATACACATCATTTATTGGAAAAAAAGTATATATTCCAGGAACTAAAACAGCCATTCCTGTCATTGCAGATGATTATGTAGATAAAGATTTTGGAACTGGTGTTGTAAAAGTAACACCAGCACACGATCCAAATGACTTTGAAGTTGCTCTTAGACATCATTTAGACATGCCATTATGTATGGAAGAAAATGGTAAAATGAATCATATGGCCAATCAATATGAAGGGCAAGACCGTTTTGAGTGTAGAACGAATTTAGTTTATGATTTAGAAAAATTAAACTTAGTTCATAAAATAGAAGATTATACAAATTCTGTAGGTTATTCTGAAAGAACTGGCGTTGTTGTGGAACCAAGATTATCACTTCAATGGTTTATCGCTATGGAAAAACTAGCAGAAAAAACACTTAAGGATTCAAAAATTAATTACTATCCAAGTCGTTTTAAAAAATTATTTGATCATTGGATGGAAAACATTCAAGACTGGTGTATTTCCCGTCAACTTTGGTGGGGACATAGAATACCTGCTTGGTATAAAGAAGGAGAAGTAAAAGTACAAGTTACATCACCTGGTGATGGGTGGCATCAAGATGAAGATGTCTTAGATACTTGGTTTTCATCTGCTTTATGGCCGTTTAGCACATTAGGATGGCCTGAAAAAACAGATGATTTTAATCGTTACTATCCAACTGATACACTAGTAACAGGTTATGATATTCTTACATTTTGGGTATCAAGAATGGTCTTTCAAGCATTAGAATTTACGGATAAAGATCCTTTTAAAGATGTTTTACTACACGGTTTAATTAGAGACAGTGAAGGCAGAAAAATGAGTAAATCTTTAAACAACGGAATTGATCCAATGGATGTTATTAAAGATTACGGTGTAGATACATTAAGATATTTTTTAACAACCAACTCAGCTCCTGGAATGGATTTAAGATATGAAGTTGAAAAAGTAGAATCTAGTTGGAACTTTATTAACAAACTATGGAACATTACCAGATTCATTACCATGAATTTAGATGATTTAAACGATGAAGTTGATTATAACCAATTAACCTTACAAGATAAATATATTTTATCTAGATTAACTGAAACGATTAATGAGGCAGATTATAATTATGAGAAATATGAATTTGGTGAAGCAGCTAAAAGTCTTTATCATTTCATTTGGGAGGATTTTGCTAATTGGTATGTTGAGTTTGCTAAAATTGCCTTACAAGATGTTAAAACAAAAAACAATACGCAAAGAGTTTTACTAACAGTTTTAAAAGCTGTTTTAAAACTGATGCATCCATTCATTCCGTTTGTTACTGAAAAATTATATAGTGAAGTGTCAAATGAACCATCCATTATGATTTCAGATTGGCCAAAACCAGGATACTATCAAAAAGAAGATATCACTTTATTTGAAGAAATTAAAGATACCATTACCAAAGTTCGTAATCTACGCGCTGAAAATAATGTTATCCCAAGTAAACCACTAGATATTTATATTGAAACCAGCGATCATTATATAACTATCTTTAATGAATTAGAAACTTACTTTAAAAAGTTTTTAGGGTGTCATAATTTAGAGTTTATAAGTAAAATTAATACAGGTTTAGAAACTATTTTATTGGTTGGAAATATCATGAATACCTATGTTTTAAAATCAGATTTAATTGATCCAGAAAAAGAAAAAGAAACCCTTTTAAAACAAAAAGAAACTTTAGAAAATGAAATTAAAAGAAGTGAGGCTTTATTAAACAATGAAAACTTTGTTAAAAAAGCACCAGAGGCTAAACTAACAGCTGAAAAAGAAAAATATGAAAACTATAAACGTCAATATAATGATGTTTTAACAAGTTTGAAAGCATATGTTTAAAAGTTTATCACAAGCCATTGACTGGATAGAAAAACAACCTAGATTTAAAGATAAGGTTGATTTAAACCACTTAAAAAAAGCGTATCAAAATTTAAATATTGACTTATCCAACATAAAAAAAATACATGTGGCAGGAACCAATGGTAAGGGTTCTACCTCAGCTTATTTAAGTTACATTGGGATTGCTTCTAATTATAAAGTAGGAAGTTTTACCTCACCTTATTTAGTATCATTTAATGAACGTATTAGAATTAATATGATACCAATTAATGATTTAGAGTTACTTCAATTAATTAATGAGTTTTATGTATTTAATGAATCACTTTTTGAAAAATTATCTTTCTTTGAAATTATGACCTTAATGTCATTTAAATACTTTTCTGACCAAAAAGTAGATTTGATGATCATAGAAGTAGGTATTGGTGGCTTATTGGATGCCACCAATATCCTAGATTATGATCTTTCCTTAATTACTAATGTTGGAATGGATCATATGAAACAGTTGGGTAACACATTAGAATCTATTGCTTTAAACAAATTAGGTATTGTTAAACCCTATCATAAGTTACTGACAACTATGGATGAAAAATTATTACCGCTTGCTATGAAAGTATGTGAAGAAAAAAAGGCAGAATGTATACCTTTAAATGAAACAATGGTCCAAACAGTAAATGATTACCCACATCAAATCACTATTGATGATAATCTTTTTTCTATCTTACTAGGTGAACATCAAAATCTTAATGCATTATTAGCATATAAGGCTTTTTTGAGTTTGTATCCAGATACTGACATTAAAAACATAGAAAAAGGCTTTAAATCAACTAAATGGGCAGGTAGATTAGAAGAAATTATCCCTAATGTTTTTATAGATGGTGCACATAACATGCATGCCATTGATCAGTTAATTCAAAGTTCAGCACGCATGTTTAAAGGACAAAAAATTGGTATTTTATTCAGTGCGTTAGGCGATAAAGAAATAGATGAAATGCTGTTAAGATTAAAAACTATTTCAAGTGAGATTATTGTGACGTCTTTTAATGACTTTAGATATAAAGATTTAAGTTATGTTAATAATAAGGGTTTTTCATTTGAAAGTGATTATCATAAGGCTTATTTAAAATTAAAAGAAAAAAACTGTGATATTATTTTAATTACAGGTTCTATTCATTTTATCGGAGAAATTAAAAAGAATTTATTAGGGGTATTAAATGACTAAGGAAGATTTGAAAAAGACAGTAGAATATCAATATTATAGAAACAATATGATTTTATCACTCATTGTTTTTATCTTATTTACCTCATTACTTACCGTCCCTTTTTTGTTCATTTCTGAGAGTAGAGGCATAGAATATGTGATGTTAATCTTTTGTGTGTTACTCTATTTACCTGTAATCATCTATTATGTATACAGACAAAAAGAAACTTTAAAAGATGCAGAAACTTATCAATCATTTACTGTTCATTTTATAGAATTAGTTCCTTCATTGCGTGGATTACTAGGTTTTGAACTTTTAATACCAATCAGAGAATTTAAAAAAGTTAGAGTCATAACTAAAGCCATCTATTCATCCAGTATCTTTAGTATGATGATGCCACAAGTTACGGATTATCATAACAAAGAAAATCAAGTGTTATATAGTGAAAGTTTACATAAAGTACTTGTCGTAAAAAAGAAAGTATCAGATTTTTGAATTAGGGGAGGTTTTTTTATGATTATAAGAAATCAGGTTATATATACAAAATTTACAGAAATTAAAGACGCAAAAGCGACCGTAATTATTACGCATGGGATTGCAGAAAGCTCAGAAGAATATGAGAAACTTGCAAATGATCTTCAGTTAGCTTCTTATCAAACCTTATTATATGATGTCAGAGGCCATGGTCGAAGCATGGGTAAAAGAGGAGATATAAAAAGTTTTCACCAATTTTTAGATGATCTTCATGAAATCGTAAAAAAAGTTAGGATGACATCCCGAAAGAAAGTGTATTTACTTGGACATAGTATGGGTGGAATTATTACCAACGCTTATGTGGTTAAATATAAGGATGTTGATGGTGTTATCATTAGTGCAGCCCCAACAGATTACTTACCAAGTGTTAAAACATTAAGAAAAGTACCTTATCGATTATTAAACTTTAAAAAAATTAAAACTAATTTTAAAGGAAAAGGGCTATCAAGAATTCCGTATCAAGAAAAGTATTATCCATATCATCTAGATTATATTAAACCAAGACTTATTGGTAATATTTTGATTTCATCTATTAAATACTTACATAAAAACCTTGAAAATTATCAAGTACCTGTTTTGTTTTTACATGGAAAAGCAGACCCGATTGTACCTTATCAATTAACAGAAACCTTTTATAATAAAGTTATGAGTGAAGATAAAGACGTTAAGTATTATAATGATAGTTTACATAACCTATTTAATGATTTAGATGCTAAAATCATTACTAGTGATGTCATTAGTTGGTTAGATCAAAGAAGTAAGGTAGAAGTAAATGAAAAAGCGTAGAGTAGCGTTTGTTTGTGTTCATAATTCATGTAGAAGTCAAATGGCAGAAGGATGGGCTAAAACATTAGGTCATGACGTTTTAGAAGTTTATTCTGCTGGAACTGAAGAATATCATGAAATTAAGCCTTTAGCAGTTGAAGTAATGAAAGAAGCAGGTGTTTTGTTAGACAGTCAATATCCTAAAACATTAGATCAAATTCCTGTGCCAGATATTTTAATTACAATGGGATGTGGAGCCACTTGCCCATGGGTACCCAATGAATATGAAGAAGATTGGGGATTAAAAGATCCATCGGGTGGTCCTATTGAGGATTTTAGAGTAACAAGAGACTTGATTAAAGAAAAAGTAATTAATTTGATTGAAAAAATAAAGAATGAATAAAAAAAAAGCATTATTTTTAAACCCATTATCTAAAATGGGTTCATGATAATGCTTTTTTTGTATTATAAATTAGCTCATGACTTAAAAATATAGTTTTTGAACAAAGTTTTTTTTGTTTATGATAAAATAAAATCAATAAAAGAAGTGATAAATAGTGATGAAAACCATTAATCAAGGTGTTTTTCTATAGCCTATAAAAAATAGTTTGATATTAGAATAAGAAATCAAATGATTAAACTAAATATAGATAATTGATTTAAAAAACAATAATGAATTAAGATGGTCTCTAGTAAATTCATATATAATTTGGAGTATAATTCTTCTATTTTGTGTGGAAGTTTGTTTCAAAGAGGATAGATAATCTTATTTTTATAATCTACTGAAACATGTATTCTAATAATGTATAAATATGCTATAAATTAAAATAGCACTTTAAAAGAATTAGTTATATGTGATAAGCTTTACAATCATACTTTAAATTTAGAATAGGGATGTAAATCAAAGTGGCATAATGGTTGCCAAATACCGTTATGATGCATGGGGAATATCATTTATCAGTATGATGATCCTAGCAATCTATCAAATATAAATCCATATCAAAGAAAGGACGCTACAATGAAATTACAATTTAAGAAAAGTAGAACTCTATTTAAGGTAGGTACTTTAATATGAAAAAATATCGAGTGTCACTAGAAATATCTATTTTTATCATGTGTTACTTTATACTATCTATAGCATTTTTTATTCTTTTGTTATTTTTCAACTTACTTAAAGAAGAATTTTCAATAATAGTTATATATGTATTTATGTGGGTAATATTCCCTCTGATATTGTTAATTACAATAATAAATATGATGTGGCCAATAATCATTATTAATGATGAAGGAATACAAAAATACTTATTTGGGAAATTAAAGAGAAGTATCTTATGGGAAGAAGTAAAATCTGTAAAGTTACTTGGTGGATATAAGCAGTGGTTGTTTATTTCTAAATCGGAGTTAACGACAAAATCATTGACAATAGCAAGAAGAAAAAAAGACAGTATTTATATATATGTTAAAAAGGATATAATAGAAGATTTGGAGAGGTATATTCCTGAAAGTATTGATAATTTAAACAAGTAATGTTTAAAGTATTAACTTTGCTTGTATTTTCTTTAACTACTGTATATTTATTTTAATATTTTAGAAGGACATTTTAGATAAGAATGAGATACTTAGAAAGTGGCATCATGTAGCAACAAAATACCGTTATAATTCCAGGAGTAATATCATTTATCAGTATGATGATGGTAGTAATCTATCAAATATAAACCCCTATAGATATAGAGGATATAGATATGATGATGAAACAGGATATTACTATTTAAATTCCAGATATTATGATCCAAGTATTGCTAGATTCATTAGTGCAGATTCTATTAACTACCTAGATCCATC
>JAAYQV010000068.1 GCA_012519065.1 Phytoplasma sp. | reverse complement strand
ATATACAGGAGGCTTTAACATCACATCGGCTTTAGCAACCGGGTTTGTTGCAGGAAAGCATGCCCTTGATTTTTAAACGTCCTAGAATTTGCAGATTCTTTTATGTTATAATAAAACAAAAAGGGGTAACCACATGAGTAAAGAACAAATCATTTTAATCTACCTTGTTGTATATGCAGTTATGAGCCTTATTACCTTTCTTTTATACTTTTCAGATAAAAGAAAAGCAATTAAAAACAAATGGAGAATACCTGAATCAACTTTATTATTAAGCTCTTTTTTACTAGGATCTTTAGGCGGTTTGATGGGGTTATATCAATTACGTCATAAAACAAAACATTGGTATTTTGTTTGGGTTAACTGGTTAAGTTTAATGTTACATATTGGCATTTTTGTAGCGATTTATATTTGGGTTTAATCAAATTAAAAAATCCTAAATAAAAATAAATGTTCTAAAAAGGAGATTTTATGGATATCTTATTTACTTTAAATAAAAAGTATAAAGATTTGTTGTTAACCTGCCTTCTATCAATTGCAGAACATCATCAAACAACAAACGTTACTTTTCATATTGTCAGTAACGATATAAAAGATACTGACATTTCATATATCAAAAAATATATCCCATCTCAGTATGAATTTAAATATTATAATTACAGAAACCATTTTTTAGACAATGCAAAAACAACTTACCGATACCCACAAGAAATATATTACCGTCTTTTTGTGCAATGCTATTTAAAGAATGATATCAAACGCATTTTATACTTAGATGTAGATACGATTATCGTTAAAAACTTAAAGGATTTTTATGAGCAATCTTTTGGAGATAGCTTTTTTATCGGAGCAACCAATATTAAAAAAGCATTAACAACATTTAATAATGTTAAAAATAAAGCCAAACGGGATTCTCATTATTTAAATACAGGTGTTTTATTAATTAATGTAGAGATGTTAAGAGAAAAGCAAAGTATAGATGAATTAAATCAATATATAGTCAAAAATGAAAAAAGACTGTTTTTACCAGATCAAGACGTTTTAAATGCGTTATACGGTCATAATGTAAAGTTAGTTAATCATTTAAAATATAACTTAAGTGATAGAGCAATTACTAAATACAATCTAATGAAATTAGTTTCAAAAATTGATTTAGATTGGGTAAATGAAAATGCTTATGTGATTCATTACTACGGAAAAAACAAACCATGGTTGCCGGATTATAAAGGCATTTTAAAAGATTATTACTTAAAATATGATCAATTATTAAAAAGCATTCAAATAAGGGAGCAAATATGAAAAATAAGTTGATCAAAGAATATATACCAAAATCAGAACAAGAAAAAAGAGATCAAATGATGATCTTGCAATTATTAGAAACATCCTCTGACCTTTATTCTCGCAAAAATCTTTGTGCACATTTTACTACCTCTGCGATTATTCTTAATCAAAGGATGGATGAAATTTTGTTAGGATATCACTTAATCTATCAATCTTATGGATGGTTTGGTGGCCATAATGATGGTGATATGGATTTTAAAGAAGTAATCATTAAAGAAGTCTTTGAGGAAACTGGTATCAAAGATATAGAATTTATTAAAGATGAACCACTGATGTTAGACAATATTTGTGTACACAATCATTATAAAAATAATGAATATATACCAGATCATATTCATTTAAATTTAACTTATTTTCTTAAGGTAAATCAAACAGATAAAATACAAGAAAATGAGAGTGAACACAGAGATTTACAATGGTTTCCATTAGAAACATTTTTAAATCATATCAGTGAAAAAAGAATGATTCCAGTGTATCAAAAGGCACTTAAGATCATTAAAAACTTAAAAAAAAGCTAGATTTTAAAGTCTAGTTATTTTTTTAAATCTGATAGGAGATAGTTTTATGAAGTTTAGAAAAATATTAAAAGTGATGTATTTGCTAATTTTTTCCTTAATTCTTATTGCATGTGAAAATGATGAAATCATTTTACCAGAGGAACCTAATATAAGCAGTGATACACTAGAAATTTATGCCATTAATGATTTTCATGGTGCCTTATTAAGGGATGACTCAAACGGATTTATGGGTTTTTCTAGCATTGCTAATTATCTTAAAAATAATGAGCCAGAAAATCAACATGTAGCTATTGCGAGTGGTGATATTTTTCAAGGTGAGTTATTGTCAAACTATTATTACGGCGAACCCATCATTGAAGTGATGAATCACTTAGGATTTGATGCTTTTACCTTAGGTAATCATGAATTTGATTGGGGGATTGAAGAAGTAACGAAATATTTTGATCCTTCCTATGAAGGATTAAAAGCAAATTTTGATTTATTAGGAGCAAACGTTATTGATAAACAAACCAATGAAATCATAGATTTTGTCAAACCATATACCATTGTCCATAAAAATGATTTAAAAATAGGCATCATTGGTGTAATGGGTGATGGTTTAGAAACAAGTATCTCAGGAGATAAAGTTCAAAACTATCAATTTACAGATGCTTTTACCGCTATAAAAAAATACAGTAGAATACTTAGAGCAGATGAAAACGTCGATGTTATCATCGTTTCTGTACATGGCGCTAATAGCTCATTAAATCAAAGAGTAGCATCTCTTAGTGGTTTAGAATATGTAGATGCAATGTTTAATGCTCATACCCACGCTAAATATGAAAGATTTTATAGTGATGCAAATAGAAAAGTTGAACTCCCTGTGATTCAATCTGAAAGTAAAGGTACTTATCTAGGGAATATAACGTTAAGATTTGATGAACATAAAAAAGTTAAAAGTTATACTGCAAAAAATATGAATCACCAAACAGAAAACCTGCTTAAAACAGAAGATCAAGAAGTTTTAAGTATCATTAATAAATATTATAAAAACTTAGAGCAACAAGGATTTTATGATATGATATTACCAAGTGAAAAGTCTTTTGATAAAGCATCTATTTCCGTTTACCTATCTTACTTAATGCAAAACTACACAGCTGCAGATTTAGCTATCCACAATTTAGGTGGGACTCGTGAAACGATTGCTAAAAATGAAAAAATGAGTCTTGCAAAAATTTATCAAATCATGCCATTTGACAATGAAGTTATTGTTTTTAATCTTTATGGCTCAGAATTAAAGAAAAATATTTCAAGAAATGAAAAATATATTGCATATCATAGTCCATCAGCACTTCATACGTTTTTAGATGACCAAATATATAGAATTGCAACCAATCGATATGTTTTTGAATCCACAAATAACTATACGTTTAAAGATAAAGCAATAGGTGCATACACTATTGCGGATAAAACAATGATTCCTATGTTTTTAGATCATTTAAATTTACAAAAAGAAGAGGGGCAGTCTTATTTCAATTTAAATCTATCTTTATCTTTTCCAAAACAATCTAGTAACATCACCCAAATATATAAAAGAAGCAATGCTTCTTTTTTTTTATCTTCAAATCATTTAACAACATATAACCTTAAAGGGGTCTTAAGAAGTCATAGATAATATCTTTTTTTATAAGTGATATTTATTTGATATTTTAAAAACTATGTTATAATTAAAAAGGTTAATACATATTAGGAGGAAATATAATAATGAAATTCGAAAAATTAGGAACAAATCGTGCTAAATTCACTTTTGAAGTTACACCAGCTGAATTTGAACACGGATTAGATCATGCATTCGAACATGCAAAAGAAACAGTTGAAGTTAAAGGTTTTAGAAAAGGACACGTGCCAAGAAATATTTTTGAACAAAAATTTGGAGTAGAAGTGTTATATGAAGATGCTTTAAATCATGTAATTGGACATAAATATGAAGAAGCTTTCTCAGTAGAAGAAGTTGAAATTGTTGGTCAACCACAAGTAACTGAACTTGACTTTGCTTCAATTAAACGTGGAGAACCATTTACTTTCGCATTAGAAGTAGCGGTAAAACCAGAAGTTGAATTAGGACAATACAAAGGATTAGAAATTCCAAAAGTTGATACAGAAGTCACTGAGGAAGAAGTTAATAACTACATTAAGACATTAGCATCAAATGAAGCAGCATTAGAAGTAAAAGAAGGTGACACCTTAGAAAACGGTGACACAGCAATCTTTGACTTTGAAGGATTCCACGAAGGTGTTGCATTTGAAGGTGGAAAAGCAGAAAACTTTACTTTAGAAATTGGATCAGGACAATTCATTCCAGGTTTTGAAGAAGGTATGTTAGGTATGAAAGTGGGAGAAAAAAGAGAAGTTAACGTTGTTTTCCCAGAAGCATATCATGCGCCTGAATTAGCAGGTAAAGATGCAGTGTTTAATGTCACATTACATGAAATAAAAGTAAAAATAACCCCTGAATTAAATGATGAGTGGGTAAGAACATTAAATAAAGACAACATTGAAACATTAGAGGCTTTAAAAGAAGATGTTAAAAAAGATTTAACAGCTAATAAAGAAGCAAGAGCAAAAAATGAAATCATTGACTCAGTATTAGATAAAGCAATTGCAAACGCAAAAGTAGATATCCCACAAGAAATGATTGATCAAGAAATTGCTTCATTTAAACAAAACGTAGAAGCACAAGCAGCACAATATCAATTAGACTTAGCAACATTTATTACTTTATCAGGTTTAACACAAGAAATATTTGATGCACAAGCATTAGAACAAGCAACAAAAAGAGTGAATCAATCTTTAGTAGTTGAAGCAGTAGCTAAAGCAGAAAAATTAGTTGCAACAGAAGAAGAAATTGCTGAAAGATATGAATTACTCTCACAACAATACAACATGCCTATTGATGAAATTAAAAAATATGTTAATGATGATTTAGTTTCAAAAGACGTTGTATTCCAACATGCAGTTGACTTAATGGTTGATTCTGCAGTTCAAAAATAAGAAGAAATATAAGGGGACTTTATAAGTTCCCTTATCTATCATATAAACATATAAAAAAAAGTTTTTGGCACTCATACATATTGATTGCAAATAAAAAAATACATGATATAATTAAAGATAGATAAAATGAAGGGATGTGAAAGCATGGAAGATTTACAAAAGAGTTTACCGGCTGTTGTCGTTCGTGGTGTTGTACCAATACCGAATAATAATTTTAAAATTAGAGTGGGCCGTAAAATATCCCTTAAAGCAATAGAAGAGGCTGAAAAGAATTTTGGTTCATATGCTTTAATTGTTGTTCAGAAAAACCCATTAATTGAAAATCCAACAGCTGAAGATATTGAGGATTATGGTGTCTTAGCAAAAGTTTCAATGAAGCTTAAATTGCCAAATAATATGCAAGAAGTTAGATTTAATGTCATCAAACGTGTTAAGATTTCAGAATATTTACTAACAGAGCCATATTTTATGACAGTTTATGAAGAAGTAGAAACAATTCTAGGCGACCAAGAAGAGGAACTTACCCTCATCAGAATGATTGCACAAGAGTTGGTAAACAACCAAAATATTGTTCTACAAAGTGCAAACTCAGTCATAGAACAAGTACAATCAGGCATTACATCTGAAAAAGCTGCAGATATTATTACTCATAATTTAAAAATGCCAGATAACGAAAAATATAAATATTTAAGTGAATTAAACTTAAATAATAGGTTAAAACTAGTTTTAGAAGACATTCATAAGCAAATTATGATTGCCGAATTAGAAAAACGTATTAATGATGACATCAAAAAATCAATTGATGAAAATCAAAAAGAGTATTATTTAAGAGAAAAAATGCGTGCTATTCAAAATGAACTAGGAGATAAAGCTAAAAAAGAAGAAGAAATTGATGAATTACGTGAATTAATTAAAAAAGCTAACATGCCAAAAGAAATTGAGGAAAAAGCGCTACAAGAATTATCACGTTATCAATCAACTCCTTCAGCAATGGCAGAATCACAAATCATTAAAACATATTTAGATTTCTTAGTAGCTTTACCATGGCAAAACTATAGTAAAGATTTAGATGATTTAGTAGAAGTTCAAAGTAAACTTGATAAAAACCATTATGGTTTAGAAAAAGTTAAAGACCGCATCATCGAATATTTAGCAGTTAAGATTATGACTAAGAAAAATCCACAAACTATTTTATGTTTAGCAGGTCCTCCTGGAGTTGGTAAAACATCTTTAGCTACCTCAATTGCAGAAGCTTTAGGTAGAAAATTTGTTAAGCAATCCTTAGGTGGGGTAAAAGACGAATCTGAAATTAGAGGACATAGAAGAACTTATGTTGGAGCTATGCCTGGTCGAATCCTAAAAGGAATGAAAGATGCAGGAACAGTTAATCCAGTTTTCCTATTAGATGAAATTGATAAAATGGCATCTGATTACAAAGGAGACCCAGCATCAGCTATGCTAGAGGTTTTAGATCCAGAGCAAAACGCTCATTTTAGTGACCACTATTTAGAAGAACCATATGATTTATCACAAGTTTTATTCATTACAACAGCAAACTATTTAGAAAATATCCCAGCACCATTAAGAGATAGAATGGAAATTGTTGAATTAAGTTCCTATACAGAACATGAAAAATTCGAAATAGCTACTCAACACTTAATGCCAAAACAATTGGCTGCTCACGGAGTTACCTCAAAACAGTTTACAATCGATGATAAGAGCCTTTATTACATCATTAGACACTATACTAGAGAAGCTGGTGTAAGAGACTTAAACCGCTTTATTGGCTCATTAATTAGAAAAGCAGTTAAAGAGATTTTATTAAATAAAGCAGAGAAAATCAGTATCACATTAGATAACATTGAAACCTATTTAGGTAGACCAAGATTTGTTCATAATCTTGCAGATGAAAAAGAACAAATTGGTGTAGCAACCGGGTTAGCTTATACTGCCTTTGGTGGTGACACCCTACCAGTTGAGGTTACCTACTATAAAGGTAAAGGACAATTGGTTTTAACTGGAAAATTAGGCGATGTTATGAAGGAAAGTGCTCAAACCGCTTTAAGCTTTGTTAAATCACACGCAGATGATTTAAAAATTGATCCAAAAATCTTTAATGAAAATGACTTCCACATACACGTTCCAGAAGGAGCAATTCCAAAAGATGGACCTTCTGCAGGTATTACAATAGCAACCGCCATTGTTTCTGCAGTAAGTAATAAATATGTGAGAAAAGACTTAGGGATGACAGGAGAAATTACTTTAAGAGGTTATGTATTGCCTATTGGTGGATTAAAAGAAAAAGCGATTGCCGCACATAGAAGTGGATTAAATACCATCCTAATTCCTAAAGATAATGTTAAAGATATTGAAGATATTCCAACTGAAGTAAAAGAAGTATTAGAAATCATTCCAGTTGAAAGTGTAAATGATGTTTTCAAAAGAGCTTTAATTTAAGTAGTACGATAAAAGACACTTATTTAAAAGTGTCTTTTTTTTTATAACATAAATAATATAATAACAAATTTTACTATCTAAACTAGTATCTTTAAATTTTAAATATAAAAATAAATCAAACTAATGATTCAAAGGGTTTTGAAAAAACATGATTTTATCTTATAATAGAAGTACGGAAAAAGAACGGAGTATTAACATGGTTAAACAAGCAGAGTTTATTAAAAGTATTACAGACATAAAAGACGCACCAGAACTAAAACTACCCGAGGTAGTTTTAATAGGAAGAAGTAATGTAGGTAAAAGTTCATTCATCAATGCTTTTACAAACAGAAAATCTCTTGCAAGAGTTTCACAAACTCCAGGGAAAACCATCACTTTAAATTACTATTTAATTAACAATGAAATGTATTTAGTCGATGCGCCAGGTTATGGATATGCCAAACGCAGTAAGGAAATGAAAGCACAGTTTTCTCATATGATCATAGATTATTTAGAAATGGCTCCTGATTTAGAAATAGTTTTCTTATTTGTAGATTTTAAAGTAGGACCTACCAAAGATGATATAGAAATGTATCATGCTATTTTAGAGTCTGGAATGAAAGTTATTGTAGTTGCTACAAAAAAAGATAAAGTCAAACGTAGTCAACACGTTAAACATGAAAAAATGATTAAAGAGAAACTAACACATGTAGAGAAATTAATCGTTACCTCAAGTGAAACTAAAGAAGGTTTTAATTTAATTTATGAAGAAATAAAGGGGATATTAGTTCATGAGTAAAGTGATCATTACAACAGATTCAACCGCTGATTTAAGTCAAGCAATGTTGGATCAATACCAAATCAAAACCGTACCACTTTATGTAAGATTTGAAGAAGAATTTTACAAAGATGGTGTGGATATTACAACACCAGAATTATACAAAAAGGTTTCAGAACTAGGTTATTTACCTAAAACAGCTGCAGTCTCCCCAGGAGATTTTGTAGATTTTTTTGAACCCTTCTTAAAAGAAGGATATAAAATTGTTCATATTAGCATAGGAGCAAGTATTTCTGGTACTTATCAAAGCGCTTTGGTTGCTAAAGACCTTTTAGAGACTGAAGATATTTTTATCATCAACTCTGATAATTTATCTTCTGGTATTGCTCTACTGGTTTTAAAAGCAACCACTTTTAGAGATCAAGGTTTTGATGCAAAAGAAATTTATGAAAAAACATTAGCATTGGTACCACTTGTAAGAAGTCAATTTGGGATTAAAACTTTAGATTATCTTCACAAAGGTGGAAGAGCCAGCGGGCTTTCTGCTTTAATTGGTGGGGTATTAAAGGTGAGACCAATCATTCAAGTTAGAGATGGGAAACTAGATGTTTATAAAAAACCCATGGGGAAAATGTCTAGAGGACTTGATATTATGTTAACTGATTTTTTTAATGAAGTTGATAGGGACAATATAGATTTAGAGTTTGTCATGATTACACATAGTCTAGCAAGTAGTTCATATGACTATATGCAAGGAAAAGTTTTAGAAAAAATCCAACCTAAAAACCTAATCGAATCACATGCAGGATGCGTTATTTCAAGCCATTGTGGCGAAGGAACGATTGGAATTTTATATATTGTAAAATCATAAGGACAATAAGTCCTTTTTCTTTTTTTAAAATAGCTACTATGTTAAAATAGAAACATATGGAGGTATCTATGAAAACAGATAAAATATCAATTATAGGCGCAGGCGCCGTAGGGTCAGCCACGGCATTTAGTATGATGCTTAATAAAATCGCATCAGAAATTGTTTTAGTAGATGTGAATCATGAACGTGCTTTAGGCGAGGCTATGGATATTTTCCATGGAACAAGCTTAGTTGCTCCAGTAGCGATCAAAGCTGGTGATATGACTGATACCAAGGACTCAGATGTCGTCGTGATAACAGCAGGTGCAGCCCAAAAACCAGGAGAAACAAGGCTAGACTTAGTTAATAAAAATATTAAAATTTACGAATCGTTAATTCCAGAAATAGTTAAACATAATCCAAAAGCTATTTTACTAATTGTTTCTAACCCAGTAGATATTCTAACTTATGTTGCACAAAAAATATCTGGTTTCCCCAAATCAAGAGTTATTGGCTCCGGAACCGTATTAGATACAGCAAGATTTAGATCAGCACTTGCAAGAGAGTTTAAAATTGATGCAAGAAACGTCCATGCCAACATTATTGGAGAACATGGTGATAGTGAAATCGCAGTTTGGTCAAGGGCTAATATTGGTGGTTTAACTTTAGAGGAGTATTGTGCCAAAGAAGGTAAGTGTGACATTGGATTTGAAGAAAAAATTGCAGAAGAAGTTAAAAATGCAGCTTATGAAATTATTAATAGAAAAGGCTATACTAATTATGCAGTAGCCGTTGCAGTAACAAGAATTTGTACAGCCATCCTAAGAAATGAAAGATCTATTTTAACGACATCAACTTACCTACAAGGTGAATATGGAGTTAAAGATGTATATTTAAGTATCCCAACGATTATTGGTAGAAATGGGGCATTAGAAACCGTGGCCTTACCACTATCAAAAAATGAAATAAATGATTTTGTTAAATCAGCTGAAATCATGAAAAAAATTATTAAAGAATCGAATTTAAAAACGGAGGAATAAAATGAAACTCGCAATTATCGGAGCTACAGGCTTTGTTGGTAGCCATATTTATCAAGAAGCATTAGAAAGAGGACATGAAATTGTTGCTATTTCTAGAAAAACTAAAATGAAACCAGAAAAAAACGTTGTATCATACCAACAAACGATTTTTGAACCAGAAAAATTAACAGAATTAATTAAAGATGTTGACGTAATCATCTCTGCTTATAATCCTGGGTGGTATCATGTGGATCCACACAACAGATATTTACAAGGTTATGATATTTTAATAGAAGTCTCTAAAAAATTAAATAAGCGTTTATTAATCGTAGGTGGAGCAACCAGCCTTGACTTAGAAGATGGCACAAAAGTAGTTGAAGGATTTTTCCCTGGCCCTTGGAAAGAAGCACTAAGTGGTACTTTTGCGTTATATGAAAAGATTAAAGATGATAAAAGCTTTGATTGGACATATGTCTCACCAGCAGCTGAGTTAATCAATACATCT
>JAAYQV010000067.1 GCA_012519065.1 Phytoplasma sp. | reverse complement strand
TGAAGTTCCTGAAGATGTTTTGAAACATTTATTTACAGTTTGTCAAACTTTAGGTCAGACATTGGTAAAAAAATTAGATGCTAAAGGGTTTAATTTGTTAAACAATAATGGGGCCGTTGCCGGTCAAACTGTTTTTCATTACCATGTTCATTTAATTCCTAGATATGATGAGAAAGAAGTTTTATTTTCTTTTAAGAATCATGGTGCTAATTTAAGTAAAGATGATTATTTGAAGATTGTTAATCAAATTTTAGATTAATTAAATTAAAAGGCATATTTTAAAGTTATTTCATTAAAAAATAGAACTTGTTCTGGATACTAATCAGAGCAAGTTTTTTCTTTAAATGGTGTTATGTCACATTAAGTCTAATTAGTCTTACACAGTATCTATTAGATACGTTAAGTCTCTTGGCTTTTTTAGTGTAATATGAAAGTATTCCTTGAAATCATCAACTCTAAGATACTTTATAGCAAGGCAACAAGATTGAAGTCTGGGTTTCAAATTAAAAAGACTCTATTAAGAGTCTTTATTTGTAATGTTTGTTGTCTGTTTTAAATAAATCAATAGTAACCAATATATTTTTTGCCCTCAAAACTCTCAGTATTCCCAAAAATCCACCACCCATTGTCATGAACAGTCATTTTATACGAATATTCTAGTGATAAATCTCCTTCAAACAAATTATGATTGTAGTTATTCATTTCAAACATATATCCTGTATTCAAGTGATTGGTTTCATTTCTCTGCGTATTATAAGTGTATTTCCACTGATAGATATTCGAACTGATTGAACTTCGTTGGGTTGATAGTGCCGGTTCTGAATTCGTATAAGATTTTGTATATCCATATGATATATTTAATCCTAGACTAGTGTTTTCCGATATAGTAATATTATCTAAACTAAATCCGTTAGTAAACGAATATCCTAATGTGGCACCCATTGCATACGAAGATGTTATAGTTATTGTCCCAGGAGAGTTTTCTGGATAGGCGTCTTTAAACTTCGGTATTCCTCCTCTTCTTATTGTGGCTTGGTCTATTTCGTTTACTGCCTGAGTACCTTCAAGATGAAGAAAGCCTGAATGGTTATACCAATCTCCATAGGTGTTATCGCCATTATCTTTTGCCATTTTTCCTGGAGTAAAACTTGCTTTTGACTCCACAAGATATAAACTGCTTTCATTTTTTGCTCTATATTTTTGAACTGTATATAAAACATCAATATATCCATATGGTTTTTTCACTTCCCTAAAAGAACCTGAATATAAAGGCTCAAACAATTCCGTTTCTACAGTTCTTGCTTTAAAATGTAGGTTGCTGGGACTTTTGTCATGATAAAAATTAATTATTTCTCTTTTAAAGTCATTGAATGTTAACTCTCCTAAGCTTAAAATATCGATATGTCTACCTTTCTTATTTGAATAAAGAACTGCACTGTTTTTATCAAAAATATCGTTTCCTAAATTATCCCCTAAATAGAAATCATAAATAAAAACCATATACCCGTCACTAATTCATTGATTAACTTCTTTTTTACTTAACCTGTCATAATTTCCAAATACAACAATGCTACTACCCTGATAATAATAATGCTTCTTGTCTGTAATTCTAAATTCAAGATTTTTTTCTAAATTAACCATTTTACTCTTTGTATAAGGCGTTTCATATGCATAAACACTATTGGTACTTAAAGCTCCAAATATAACAAGCGATAAGACAATAATAAACAATTTTTTCATTAATCTAAATCCCCCTTTTATATAGACAAACTAATAATTATTACAATAATTGCTACTAATAAAATAATAATGGACATGTTGATTTCCCTTGTGTATCTACGTTTGTATTCTTTTGAACTGAATGATGAATGAAACTTAATGAAACTCACTACATAAATAACGAGCCCCCCCATTATCATGAGTATTGCCAGAGTAAAGAATACCGGAAACAATACTTTTGATGTTGTATCAAAATTTGAATGTGAAGTTAGATTTATTATAAAGAAAAATGTAGCAGCAAAAATAAATAGTAAGGCTGTAGATATAAATCCTATTCTATACCTTTTAATGCTCTCTAAGTCAATTGGTTCATCTTCGTTTATTTTCACTTCCATTTCGTTAAATATAACATTCAAATCTAAGCCTATTACAAGTGATATTTTTTTTAACATATGAACATCTGGAATGGTTGTCCCACGTTCCCAGCGAGAAACTGTTTTATCTGTTACATCTAATTTTTTTGCCAAATCTTTTTGCGTTAGATTTAACTCTTTTCTTTTTAGTATAATTTGATCAGCGATTTTCATCTTCTTCACCACCTTTACCCTTATTATCCTATGGAAAATTTTTAAATCAATGGATATTTGTGAGATTCTCTCTCTTTATACAGGAATACTTGCTTTTTTTTAATTTTTTATTACTTATTTTCTCTTTTGCATTTTAGTCTTCTAAACTCAAGATAATGCTTGGGCTTCTTTTTTTAGTGGAACACCTAAATGCTAAGGGAATCGCCTAGTTCATATTTGTTAGTCCAATTGATAAATGATAAAGATTTTTACAACTTTATCTTTGATATTGTTAGTATATAACATATCATCTTTTTCTTTCCATAAAAAAATCCCCTCTCCATAGATACTAAAAATTAATTATTTGTAGTATCTACTTTAAGGGAATCATTCAAAATCAATAATCCTTTTTGTTTTTTTATTTGATCATATCTGTTTTCATGTATGGTTGTAGCACTTTTGGTATAGTGATACTTCCATCTTCATTTTGATAGTTTTCCATAATAGCAATCATGGTTCTTCCTACCGCTAAACCTGATCCATTTAATGTGTGTACGTATTCTGTTTTGCTTTCTTTACTTCTTTTGAATCTAATGTTTGCTCTTCTTGCTTGATAATCTTCAGCGTTACTAATAGAGCCGATTTCTCGATATGTGTTTTGCCCTGGAAGCCATACTTCAATATCGTATGTTTTGGCCATAGATGCCCCCATATCACCTGATGATAGTAAGACAACTCTGTATGGTATTTCTAGTAGTTGTAATACTTTTTCAGAGTTTTGAAGCATTTTTTCTAATTCATCGTATGAATCTTCTGGTTTACTAAATTTAATTAATTCTACTTTATTAAATTGGTGTTGTCTTAAAATTCCTTTAGTATCTCTTCCTGCAGATCCTGCCTCTGATCTAAAGGCTGTTGTATATGAAACGTATTTGATCGGTAATTGTTCTACATCTAGAATTTCATCACGGTGTAAGTTAATGGTTGGTACTTCTGCCGTTGGATTTAAATACCAATCTGAACCCTCTAATTCTAATTTAAATGCGTCTTCTTTAAATTTAGGAAATTGCCCTGTTGAAAACATTGATTTACCATTAACAATATATGGTGGAATGATTTCTGTATATCCGTGCTCATCACTATGTAGGTCCATCATAAATTGGATTAATGATCTTTCTAATCTAGCACCTAATCCTTTATCTACAACAAATCTACTTCCTGTGATTTTAGCTGCTCTTTCAAAATCTAGGATGCCTAATTGTTCTCCTAGTTCAATGTGATCTTTGACTTTAAAATTAAATTTTCTAGGTTCTTTATATCTTTTTATTTCAACGTTTGCTGTTTCATCTTTTCCAATAGGAACTGACGGGTTGGGTAAATTAGGAGTGATTGCTAGGATATCAAAAATTTCTTTTTCTATTTGCTCTAAAGCTTCATCTAGTTTTTTGATGTCTCCTCCTATATTTTCAACTTGTTGGAAGATTTCTGTTGTGTCTTTCTTTTCTCTTTTATATTGTCCAATGAGTTTTGATGTTTCATTTCTTTTAGCTTTTAACGCTTCAACTTCAATAATTAATTGTTTTCTTTTTTCTTGTAGTTCTGGTAGTTTTAATAAATATGAAAAATCTCCACCTCTGGTTGATAATCGCTTGATAACATCATCAATGTTTTCTGTGACATATTTTAATTCTAACATTTTCTTTTTCCTCCTTTTTATATAAAAAAAGCCCTTAAGATCATTCTTAAGGGCGAATATTCGCGGTGCCACCTTAATTCCCAATCAGATGATTGGCTTTAATACCTTTAACGCAGGCATACGGATGGGATTAGCATCACTAAAAAGTAGATTCGACTAATACTTATCTTAAGTTCCACCAACCCTTAAGTCTCTTTTTATAAGTGCTTTAGTTTACTATTCTTTTTTACGTTTGTATATATTATATACTTTATCTTCTTTTTTGTAAATATCTATTTATGCTGGCTAGATTTTTTAGGGATAAGTATACCTACAAGTGGAATAGCTAGGAAAACTAACCAGGTTGGATGCCAGGTTTTTGTATAGTGACCGATTAAGATAAAAAAGATGGTTGCAATAAACGGTGTAACTCCTATGATTTTTGTTTGGATGTCTTTACGACTAAACATAATAGCAACCACTGGGATTAAAATAAAGATCAGTACTGTTGGATACCATACTTTGGTATATTCTATGATAAGTAGAAAAGATGCTAATAAAATAAAGGGCATAACTCCTATGATTTTGTGAGATGTTTTTTTTCCGTTAAATAAGATACCCATAATAGGAACCATAAGAAAGACTAGCCAAGTTGGATGCCATACTTTTGTTAAGCTGCCAATTAAAACAAAGATAATGGTTGAAAGAATTGGGGTTGCTGATAAAAGTTTCTTTTGCCAGCTTTTTTCTATTTCTCTTCTTCTTAATGTATATTTGATGTTGTTATATACTTCTTGAACGCTGCCTAATTTTTTAATGATTTCTTTTTCTGATAATCCTTTTTCTTCATATCCTTCATAAAATTCTTTATAATCTTGTAAAATTTCTTCAATATCTTCTTGTTTAATGTTTTTTTCTTCTAAATAGCCTTTTAGTTCGTCTAAAAATTTAGTTTTCATTGTTGCCTCCTAATATTTGATTGATTTGATAAATAAAGGTTTGCCACTCTTGTAAATATTTTTCTAAAGTTTTTTTTCCTTTTTCTGTAATTTTATAGTATTTTCTTGGGGCGCCATTGCTAGTTTCTTGTTGGTAGGTTTCAAATAGTTTTTGTGATGTAAGTCTTCTTAGTAATGGATATATGGTATTTTCATTAATTTGTAGTTTCTCAGATAACTCATCAATGATTTCAAAACCATACATATCTTTTTTACTAATGATTTTTAAAACACATATTTCTATGACCCCTTTTTTAAATTGAGTTGTCATTTTACCTCCTTATTGTGTATCACACACTACTATTATAACACGTTATGTGTGATACACAATACCTAAAGTAAAAAAGATACCATTTTGTGGTATCTTCCTTTTTATTTACTCTGTTCTTAACGCAACCACTGGATCTTTTTTGGCTGCTATTCTTGATGGAATTAATCCTGCGATGAAGGTAAGTCCAATACTAATAATAATTAAGATAACTGCCTGTACATAATATAGTTGGGCAACATTTGAAGCTTCCATGAGTCCTTCTAGTATTTTACTAATGATTGGATTTAATAAGTACGTAATTAAGACACCTAGTGTTCCTGCTAAAAACCCAACGATGATGGCTTCTGCATTAAAGACACGTGAAATGTCTTTCTTTCTTGCTCCTATACTTCTTAGGACACCAATTTCTTTGGTTCTTTCTAAGACTGAGGTGTAGGTGATAATTCCTATCATCACGCTTGATACTACAAGCGAAATAGCTGAAAAGGCAATTAAAATAATTGATATAGAGTTCATGATCGTTTTAATCATGGATAAAGCGGTCGCTATAGTGTCTGTGTAGGTGATTTGCTCTTCTTTATCTTTTCCTACATTGTATTCATCTAATATAGTTGTTATAGCTTCTTTACTATCATAACTGTTTGGGTAAAATAGGATGGCTGATGGCGTTTTAATGCCTCCTAAAGCTTTTAAAACTTCTTCTTTTGAGGTTTTACTGTT
>JAAYQV010000066.1 GCA_012519065.1 Phytoplasma sp. | reverse complement strand
TATCTCCTTGCATGTTTTTTATATAGAAGTATTCTTCTCCTAAGTAATTCATTGAAAGAATTTCTCCTTCTACATCATATGTATAGTATATAACATTTCCCTCTGTTTTTTCTACTAAAACTTTATTACCTTCTAGGAAGTACTCAGTTAGAATACCATCTACTTTTTTAGATGTTCTAATGCCTTGGTCATTGTATGTGTATTGATGTACTCTACCATCTATGATATGTTTTATTAATCTTCTACCTTCCCAAGTGAAGCTTTGTGTCATTGGTTCTTCTGTTGGTTGGTTAATATAGACTTCTAAATGGTGTATAAAGTAGGTTTCATTACCATAGTCATCACTTGCCTTTAAAATTAATTCAAACTCTCCTGCTTGATTAGGTACATGGTTACTTTCTATAAGACTGATGTTTAAGTGTTCGTTAAAATTATTAGTAGCTCTAAAATGATTTAGGAAGGTTGTTTCATTAAAACCTTGTCCTAGACTTTGACTAGATTGGTTTGGTCCTATAATTTTAGGGTTGGTTAGTTTTTTATTTTCAACTTCTAATCTAAATTCATCATATAAGCCACCACTGTTTTCTGCTCTAAAGATAAGTTCATAAGCACCTACTTTTTGTTTGTTTTGAGTATAATTATCGCTTATGACTATATGCTCATGACCTCTATAAAAACACATAAACCAGCAAAGTTTAGTACGCGATAACGACGCTATTAGTATCGCCGCGTTACCGCAGACAGAAAACTAAGCCTTTTTAGGTGTTATTTAGAGTGTTTTGGAAAGTGAAGTTTATCATTATTTATTAATTTTTCTTTTCACTCTTTTGAATGTTTATACATTATAGAGATGCATGTTTTTAGTAAATTATAGAAAATAAGGTTATCTATTTTATTAGAAACAAACTTCCCAATTTCTTCTTTCATACTTGAGGAAAGATTATATTTTTCTAATTCATTTTTTCCTATACGTTCTCCAGAGTATGATCTTGAGACTAACCCTCGCATAGATGATATCAATAAAATATTGTCGATCTTATTGTTAAAATCATCTGGAATATTAATATTTAAAAATGCTTTAAGTATTTGTCTTTCATTTTTATCCATATTTTACCACACTCCAAAAGTTATAATTTTTCCTGCTGCTGTATAAAGACCATTTAACCCTGAACCAAAGAATTTTGTATTTAGAGTCCAAGCGTTTTGTAACCCACTGTAATTCGGAACTAATGAAAGTGAATTTGCATTTCTACTAGCAAATCCTACAGCGTTATTTGTATAATTTACAATATTTCCAGAACCGGCCCCCCTTGTACCATAATGATGCTTCATCGAACTATAACCGGATTTAAACGTTCCTTTATCCCACATGCTTGCGGCTTGTCCAACTTTAATTGCATTAGATACTGCTCCCGTAACTCCTCCGATAAATGCTCCTGTCATAAAACCGGATGAGAATCCATCATAAAATCCTTCCCAACTTCCAGATGATAAACCACCTATTGCGCCAGATATTAAACCTCCAGATACTGCACCAATTGTAGCACCTTTTAGTGCACCAGCTAAAATAAACCCGGCGACTCCTCCAGCTGCACCACCTGTTGCAACTGTAGCTATTGCTAATCCAGCAATAATTACTACTCCAGCAATTATTTTTGCTCCATTACCCCAGCTAAACGGATTATACCACTTAGGACTAGTTCCCTCGCTATCTGAGTACATAACGGGATTGTTATCACAATAAGCATATAGGTTTAATCCTGCACTACTAGACGGATCTAGGTAATTAATAGAGTCTGCACTTATAAATCTACTAATGGTTGGATCATAGTATCTTGCATTTAGGTAATATAATCCTGTATGATTATCATACCTATAGCCTCTATAACGATAAGGGTTTATATTTGAAATGTTTGTGCCATCATCATATTGATATATGATATTACCCCAGGCATCATAGTTATATTTTGCTACTAGGTTGCCTTCTTCATTTAGGATACCTGTGATATCACCTAATATGTTTTTAAGATAATAGTATTCATTACCTTGGTAATTAAAGGATAGTAATTCATCGTTTATATCATATGTATAGTATATAACATATTGGTCATGTTTTTCTACTAAAACTTTGTTTCCTTCTAAAAAGAATTCTACTTTTTTATTTTGATAGCTAATGCTTGTTCTAATGCCTGAATCATTATATGTATAATTATAAGTGATGTCACCTATGGTGTGGGATACAAGTCTTCTTCCTTCATAGATTAAGGTTTCTTGTTGTAAGCTGTTTTGTTTTAATATTTGAATTGGGTTTCCTATTTGATCATAACTATAAGTTGTTTTTTCTAATAATTGATGGTTGATGTAATGAGAAACTTCTTTTAGTTGATCTTTCCAAACATCATCATAGATAAACTGTTTTTCTTCTAATAGATAAGATGTATTTTTATAGGCATATGTTTTAGTGTTTGTGATATTTCCTTTTGTATCATATGTATACTCAATTGTTTTAGATGATGTAGGAATCCAGATATCTTCTTTAATTAATCTACCAAAGCCATCATAGGTGTAGTTATATAATTCATTTTGCAGCCCTGTTATCTTAATTTCTGTGATATTTCCTAGTTTATCGTATTTAAATTCGTGTATATGTTCTGTTTGATTATTTTTCTTATAACTTATTTGATCAATCATCATAGAGGTGTTACCATATGATGTATTCGGGTTAAGATAACTTATGTGAGTGCTTAGATTAAGAGTGGTTGAAATGATTAAGTTTATTTGGTTTACCCTTCTTAATGAATCATTGGTGTCTATGAGATATTCGTTTTTTATGGTGTTATTTCCTACTTTATAATAGGTATACTCATATTCACCTGTATATTGATTATACACATAATATACTTTTCTATTGATACCTTCAAACTCATAATTTTTACCGTTTATATTGCCTAAGGTGTCATATGTATAATTTATTTTATTACCACTTTGGTCTATAATTTGTTCTAATCTGTTTGCTAGATCATATGAATAAAAATAAATATCGTTTACAACCAAATCTTTATAAATGGTCAGTCTATTACTTTTATCATAGCTAAATTCATATAAGTCTTTATTATTAAGTCTGATTTTTGTTACATTATCTAAATTATCATAGGTAAAATAGTAAGTATCGTTATTACCATATTTTTGATAACTCACTTTATTGGTTTGATAGGTTTTATTATTATATGTTTCTTCTAAAAAATTGAGAGTTACATAATCTATACCTGCTATTTTAATGTTTGTGACTCTATCTAGTTTGTCATATAAAAACTCATAGGTAACTCCATCAATTGAAATGCTTTTTAGTCTGTTAACCTCATCATAAACGATATTTTTAATGATTTTAGCATTTGTTATAGTTTCTATTTCTTCTTGTTTTATAAGATTTCCTAAACTATCATAGGTAAAATATGTTTTGTCTTTATTTGCATTTTCTACCATATCTATTAAACCAGTTAAATAATTAACTTCATAATTAGTTTGATGGCCAAATTCATTTGTCGTTTGGTTAATATATTGAAAATCAGATGTATGTCCTACGCTTGATTTAAACCATTGGTTACTTTGATCTCCTAGAAGTGTTTCTTTTATTTGGTTTTTACTTGTGTATGTATAGCTAGCTTTTACATTATTCATACTAAGTTGGCTAATATTATTATATTTATAACTTATATCTAATTTCTGGTTATTTTGAGTAATGCTTGTCATTTTATAGTTATTATTATAAGTATAACTTGTTGTTCCTTGTGCATTTTTAGTTTCCAACAGATTCCCGTTTTTTTGATCATATTTGTAATCTGTTTTTAGGTTATCATGATATAAAAAGACATTGTCAAATAAAACCTCACCTGAACCTTGATATCTTAATGATATTGTTACATCAAAGGTTTTATAAGGAATTTGTATGGCTGTCATTTGATATTGCCAATCTTGTGTATTAGGATTAAAAGGCAGATAATAACTAATAACCCCTACTGAATCATCATCATTTTCTTTACTAATATGGATTTCTAATCCAAAGAATCTTCTTCTGTTTATCCCATTAAGGACTGTCATTGGTGAAGCATTAGCTTTAGCCCACGCTCCCACCATATAGGTTTCTCCTTCGGTTAAAAAATTTGTTATAACTTGACTGATATATCTATTTTCATTTCTGTTTCCTATAATTTTTGCTTGTTTGTTACCAAACATTTCATTAAAAGCTTCTGTTTGATTATTTGTTACTACAGTAGCTCCATTATAAGACCAGTTGTTTAAGTCATTTTCAAACGAATGGTTGGTTAATGCATTATATCTTGTATCAACATAACCATCACTTAACTCAACATTATCAAAATAACTTATTGTTCCTAAGACTATGTTTTCTAGTTTAATGGTTACCATTAGATCACTTGTAAGGGTAAAATCTATTTTTAGTTCTTCCCATTGTAATGTCGTTTGACTAACTACACTATTTGTTATTGCATTTGATGTAACACTAACTTTGCTTTTTCCGTTTGTATTATCATTTTTCACCCATACCGTGAGTCTATATGAGCCTTTTTTTAATAAGATGCTTTGGCTTGCTTGTCCTGTTGTGGTTTGGCTATTTATTTTTAAACTTTTATCTCCTAATAATCTGTGATTAACATCTGTTGCTACATTGCCTGTAGTCATCCAAGGTGATAGTCCATTTATATTTTCAAAGCCATGATTGGCAATATAATTTTGATTTTGTTTTAAAACATCTGATGATTCTATAAGTTTATGATTGATATAAAAGTTGGGTTTTTGATCAATCATATTATAGCCATTGTTATTAGCATTTATATTAAGATATGAAAATGGATTGGCATATCTATAGTAGGTTGCATTAAAGTTTGAATCTAAAACATTGATGGTATGTCCATAGTTATCAAAAAGATATCTAACCCATTCTCCTTTTTGATTCGTCTGGGTTGTCTTAAGATATTCATATGTTATTTTAATATCTGATAAGGCATAATTATCATCAGTAAGGCTGATATTTGTAACCTTTCCTGCACTGTTATGAGTATAGGCTACCTTATAGTTATCTATATCTGAATATGCACTTGTAAGTCTGTTTGAAAGATAACTATAATAAAGTCCACTATGTTTTATTAAGGTATTAGTTGTTTTATCATATCCTATATACAACATAACAGAACTTAAATTTGTAAGATAATAACTATACACTCTTTTTTCTACAGTTTTAAAACTTCCATTAGGTTGAATTAGTTGAAGTTCTGTTTGAGTAAGAAGATTTGAACTATATGTAAATGTAATTTTATTGCCTGCATAGTCTTTTAACATAGATATTTTATCATCACTTTGATAAGTGATACCTATACTTTGGTAAGTGTTAGTATCTCTGATATATATCAGTCTGCCTAAATTATCAAACTCATATCTTATCTTCTCTGGTGTGTTAATTGTTGCATAGTTTAAAGATCCTTGATAAAACTCTTGATATAATTCCCATCTACTGCCATCTTCAGCAATACTGTTATCCCATTGATAGGGATATTCTAAACTATCAGTTGATAAAAGATGAAAATAAACTTTATTTCCATCAGGCGTTTGTAGGTAGTATTGCATTAAATTGCTATCCAATTGTAATTTATAATTATAGTTTGTTTTATAACCATAGCCGTAACCTACATTTTGATATCTATCAATGCTGTTATGATAAAAACTTAAGTTTAAAGCAAGATATTCGTTTTCTACATAGTATTCATCTCTTTTAAAGACTAAATTACCTGTAAAATCTGATACATATCCTGTTCCCGCTTGTCCTAATGATTGAGAAGTATAGGTCCAATAATTTTTAAGTCCGCCTTTTGTTTCATATCCTATTTTCACAACAGGTCTGACTGTTATTGAGGCTTGACTTTGATAAATTGTTTTTAAAGAATGGATATAAGAATCAGGAGCTATGGTTAATCCATAGTTTTTTCCATTTTCATGCCAGTCTTTAACAAGGCTTGAAATATCAAATGATAATGGTGCGTAGACATATTGAAAATCATAGTAATCTATCACTTGATTCATATAACTTGGTTTTGTATTCCAAGTCACACTGCTTGTGGTGAAACTAGATGTATTTTTATAAAGATTGATACTTAGGTTGCTTGATGCAGTATCTGTTCTAAATAGATTTAGGTGACTATAGGTAATAACTTCATTAGAACTTATAAAAGAAGGTATTGTAAATTTAATTAAGATATCTTTTCTACTTGCACTACCGCTTGCATCATAACCTATTTGCATAGTTGTTTGACTGCTGTAATTGCTTGTAGGATAATTTTGAGATACATAGGTATCTTCTATTGCAGGTGTAGTTATTGGTAAACTTAAAGTCGGGTCAATTAAAACTGGATAGCTTGCTTCTTTTAAAAAGCTGTTATCTGGCGTTATTTTTATAATATATGTGTCTTTAGATTTATGTTCTACTTCTATTTTTATATCATATGACACTTTATCTTCACTATCCATCATGTATAATTTATCAAGACTAAAGATTTTTTCATTTTCATCATTAACAAAGCAGTATTGTTCATCTATTTTTTTTATGCTTAGGTTTTTAACTTTATATTCAAACATAAATGAGATATTTTGATGATATTTGTTTAGATAAAGATTTTCTTTAATTTGGTTAGATTTTAAAACATATTCCAAATCTGTATTCGAAAAAACATTTTTATATTTTATACTGCTATTTAAGTGATCTAATACCGTTAAATCCTTATCTTTTTTCTGTTTGTCTGTTTTTTTAGCTTTACTCGTTTTTGCATCTAGTATTTTCCATTCAATTTGGTATTCATCTTTATTTACTTTTATTTTCTCATTTTTAGTTAAACTTTTTGGAAAATAGATATTAAAACTATTTTTAGTGTTGGTATAATATTTTCCTTGTTCAATTAAAGTGTTATCAATTTCAATATACTCATCCCCATTTTTAAAATGAACTGGTTCTTGATATATTGAAACCTCATGTGTTCCATCTTGTTTTAAAAATACTTTTTGATTCTCTTCTCTTAAAGTTTCAATTTCTTTTACTACAGGAATCATAGACGCATCAAGATCATCATGTAATTCTAATGGTATTTGCTCATCTGATGTCATTGTTAATTCTTCTTTGTTTTCTTCTGTTTGAAGTGGTGGTGATATGACTTGATATGCACTTACTGCTGGAGTTAAAAAGGTACCTGTAAAAATTAAAAATAAACCAAAAACTGCAAATGATTTTTGAAACTTCAATAATGTTCTTACAGCTTGATCAACTAGTTTTTTACTTTTTTTTAAAAAAAAACGGTTCATTTTAAAAATCTCCTTTTTATATTTTTTTTAGTTACCTTAAATTTATCATAAAAAGAAAACGCTTTCAAGAAAAGTTATAATAGAAAATTAAAAAAAGCCAAACTCATTTGAGCTTGGCTTAAAGTTTTATTAAATTAAATAAATGGTAGTTGGAAGTTTACTGAATATAATGCAAAATATAGTATAAATCCTACTGAGAAAATATAAATCAAAGGATGAACTTCTTTTCTTCTACCTTGTGCGATCATTGCGATGCTATATGTAATAAATCCAAAGGCAATACCATCTGCAACTGAATATGTTAACACCATTCCTAAAATAGTCATGAAACTTGAAACTGCAATGACTTTATCTGACCAATCAATTTCAGACATTTGAGTTGCCATTAAAGCACCTACTAAAACTAAAGCCAT
>JAAYQV010000065.1 GCA_012519065.1 Phytoplasma sp. | reverse complement strand
TATCTCCTTGCATGTTTTTTATATAGAAGTATTCTTCTCCTAAGTAATTCATTGAAAGAATTTCTCCTTCTACATCATATGTATAGTATATAACATTTCCCTCTGTTTTTTCTACTAAAACTTTATTGCCTTCTAGGAAGTACTCAGTTAGAATACCATCTACTTTTTTAGATGTTCTAATGCCTTGGTCATTGTATGTGTATTCATGTACTCTACCATCTATGATATGTTTTATTAATCTTCTACCTTCCCAAGTGAAGCTTTGTGTCATTGGTTCTTCTGTTGGTTGGTTAATATAGACTTCTAAATGGTGAATAAAGTAGGTTTCATTCCCATAGTCATCACTTGCCTTTAAGATTAATTCAAAGTCTCCTGCTTGATTAGGTATATGATTACTTTCTATAAGACTGATGTTTAAGTGTTCGTTAAAATTATTAGTAGCTCTAAAATCATTTAGGAAGGTTGTTTCATTAAAACCTTGTCCTAGACTTTGACTAGATTGGTTTGGTCCTATAATTTTAGGGTTGGTTATTTTTTTATTTTCAACTTCTAACCTAAATTCATCATATAAGCCACCACTGTTTTCTGCTCTAAAGATAAGTTCATAAGTACCTACTTTTTGTTTGTTTTGAGTATAATTATCGCTTATGACAATAAGTGCATGACTCAAATCACCTTGGAAGTCATCATAAACTTTTAGGTTGGCTAGGGCTATTATTTCATTTACTGTATAAGGATTATCAATGTTATTAAGTATTTTTTGTTCCCCTGTTATCTTCGGTGCAGTGTTTAAATCTTTATATCTTACCTTTAACCAATTTCCAGCTGATACATTATAGCTATTAACTTGACCCATACGAATAGACTGGTATCCAGGTTTTCCTACAAGGCTAAATGGTATGTTATCTGTAGAATGCCAAGGTAGCCAAGATGTCCATCTAGTTGTAAAAGGATCTATCTCCAATTCCGTTTTATATCTATTAACGCTATATTCTACTATAATATTTCTTCCTGGTAAGTCTATATTAAAGGTTGTTTCTCTACCATCACGAGCCCAAGGTATGCTTCCTATATAATCATAATAACCTGTTGTTTCATTATATTTCCACTCTGCTTGATTATATCCTGGATTAAGGGCTAAAGGTTCTACTAGATTTTGTGTTTCATAATGATAATTTCTACTCACGACCTCATCTATAGGGATTGTTAGATTTGATATTTGATTTTGTGTGATGCTTATTACATTACCTATTTGATCATAGGTATAAACCTCTTCTTTAATCTCTATCCCATTTACCAAGTATAAAATACTTCTTATCTGATCTTTCCAAGCACCTTGGTTATAACGGTAAATGGTTTCCTTTAGGGGTGTTTCTGTGATCTTATTTTTATAATAGGTTTTTATACTTAAAATATTTCCTCTCATATCATAACTGTATGTTATGGTTCTTTGGTAATTATCTAAAGTTATATCTTCACGTATCAGTCTATTAAATCCATCATAGGTGTAGTTGTATGATTCATTGGTTTTTCCTGTGAGTGTTATTTCTGTGATGTTTAAAAGTTTGTCATATTTAAAGGCGTGTGTAGTTTCTATGACACCATTTTTCTTATAATTAATTTTTTCAACCAATAAACTGGTATTACCGTTTGCGTTATTTGGGTTTTGATAGCTAAACGCTTGGCTTATGTTTAAAGAATTTCCTATAACTAAGTTAATCTCACTAATTCTTCTTAAGGAATCTTCTGGATCTATGTTATAAATCTTTCTAACTTCTTTATCTCCTACCTCATAATAAGTATAATCATACTCACCCGTATACTGGTTATAAATATAGTATACTTTTCTATTTATACCTTGGTAGGTATAGTCACTACTGTTTAGATTCCCTAAACCATCATAACTATAACTGATTCTATTCTCATTTTGATCAATTATTTCTTCTATTCTACCCGCTAGATCATAGGAATAAAAATAGATATTATTTTGCCTTAGGTCTTGATACATCGTTAATCTGTTTTTTTGATCATAGGAATAACTATATAGGTCTGTCCCATTTAAAGATATTTTTACTAGATTATCTTCATCATCATAGATAAAACCATAACTATCGTTATTTGCATAGGTTTGAGTACTCACCTTGTGGGTTTGGTAGCTCTTATTATTATGGTTTTCTGATAAATAGTTTAGGGTAACATAATCTATGCCTGCAATCTTGATGTTTGTGACTCTATCTAATGAGTCATAACTAAATTGATAGGTGATACCATCAATCGTTATTGGTTCTAGTCTATGACTACTATCATACCCCATATCTTTAATAATACTTGCACCTGTTATAGTTTCTATCTCTTCTTGTCTGATTAAATTGCCATAATTATCGTAACTAAAATATGTTTTATCTAAATTGGCATTCTCTATCATATCTATTAGACTGGTTAGATGGTTAACTTGATAGTTTGTTTGATTGCCAAATGCATCTGTCGTTGAATTAATGTATTGGAAGTCATTGGTATAACCAATACTTGATTTAAACCAAGCTTTACTTTGATCTCCTAAAATTGTTTCACTTATCTGATTTTTAGCATTGTAAGTATAGTTTGCTTTAACGTTATTCATACTTAATTGATAAATACCGTTATATGCATGACTAATATCTAGTCTTTGGTTGTTTTCTGTGATACTTGTGACTCTGTAACTACTATCATATGTATAACTGGTGGTGCCACTTGCAGATTTTTTCTCTAATAAATTACCATTAGAGCCATCATATCTATAATCTGTCTTAAGGTTATCATGATACAACTGGACATTATCAAATAAAGCCACACCTGTCCCTTGGTATTTTAAAACCACTGTTACCTCAAAAGTTTTATAAGGGATTTCTATTGCGATCATTTGATGTTGCCAATCGTTTGTATTTGCATTAAAAGGTAGATAATAACTCACGGTGCCAATACTGTCGTCATCATTTTCTTTTGTGATATGAACCTCTAGGCTAAAAAATCTACCTCTATTTATCCCATTTATAGCTGTATTTGGTGATGCATTTGCCTTTGCCCAAGCACCTATCATATAGGTCTCACCTTCTGTTAAGAAGTTTGTGATTACTTG
>JAAYQV010000064.1 GCA_012519065.1 Phytoplasma sp. | reverse complement strand
TCAATTTAAACAAAAAAAGAAAACTAAGTGAAAACTTAGTTTTTTTGCATAAAAAAATGATCTAGTATAAGAATTATTCATAAAATACTCAGACCAGATCATTTAAATTTTGCATAAAGCTTAGGGGTGTCTGAAGGAATAACTTGATGTCCACTATTTCCATATTCAGGAAGTTTATTTAAAAAATTTGGATCAAAATCACCAGTAGGTTTAATATCAATCACTGGGAAAAAGTAATTAACATCATCAAGAGTTTCAAATACTTTCCATTCACCATTGTCCATCACGTATAAATATAATGGACCTAATTTTGTCCAGTCACCGACATTAACATCAGCGTCTTCAATTCCAAAATTACCGTAAACGTGTGTGGACCAGATCGCTGTAGCTGCAAAGACAGAAGATAAAAACAGAAAAACTGCAGATAAAGCTAGTAAAATTCCTTTTTTCATTCAAACACACCCTTTCATCATAGTGATACATATATTTTAACAAAATAAGATAAAAACAACCCGATAAGTTATGAATGAGCCCTTTAATGTAATAAAAATAAAAAAATAAAGCTTTAAATTATGGTATAATAATTCAAATTAACGGAGGTACCTTATGGAAAGAAAAACATATAAAAGAAATGAACTAAATATCGACCACACATGGAATATTTACAGCATATTTTCAAATGAAGCGGCATATGAAAAAGCCTTAGAAAAGTTAAAAGAACAAGTAGAGACCTTTCATTTAACTTACGTAACACAATTAAATGAACCAAAAATGATCAACAAGGCCTTAGATGAACTTAGAGTGATTCAACAACTAATCACTAAAACATCTGCTTTTCAAAGTTTACAAATGTCAACTGATTCAACAAATTTAGACAACCAAGTTAGATCAGGAAAATATCAAATATTCATTCAAGAAGTCGTTGAAAAACTATCATTTGTGACCAACGAACTTAATGCCCAAAACGTCGATGTTTTAAAAGAAGCGCAAAAAGAAAATAAAGAAAATAGTCTTTACTTACAAGAAATCATTGATAATTCTAAACATAAACTATCAAAAGAAGTTGAAGAGACTATCATTGCTTTTTCTCCAACGCTAAATGCAGCATACACTAACTATCAACGTTTTAAATTCATAGATATGAAGTTTTCTGATTTTGAAGTTAATGGTAAAAAATATGCTAACTCATTTACATTATTTGAAAATGAATGGGAGTATGAACCAAACACCGATATTAGAAGAAAAGCATATGAATCTTTTTATGAAACCTTATCTCACTATCAAAATGGATTTGCAAGTAACTACTATGCACACATCCAAAAAGAAAAAACCATAGCCAATCTTAAAGGTTTTGACTCAGTCATCGATTACCTATTATGGAATCAAAAAGTCCCAAGATCATTTATGGACAGACAAATAGACCTTATCACCACCAAGTTAGGACCCGTGATGAGAAAATATGCCACCTTATTAAAAGAAATCCATGGATTAGATAAAATAACTTATGCAGATTTAAAAATAGCCATTGACCCTGAATATGAGCCAAAAGTAACTATTGAAGAATCAAAATCATATTTATTAGAAGGCCTATCTATTTTAGGAGATGACTACTTAAACCTAGTTAAACGTTCTTTTGATGAAAGATGGATTGATTTTCCACAAAATATAGGAAAATCAACTGGTGGTTTTTGTTCCAGCCCGTATGGAGAAAATTCATTTATCCTTCTTAACTGGAATGGGCAAATGGATGAGGTTATGGTTTTAGCACATGAACTGGGACATGCTGGACATTTTCAATACGCCAATCAAACCCAAAATATTTTTAACACCAGACCATCCTTATACTTCATTGAAGCACCATCAACCACCAATGAATTAATTATGACCAGACATTTATTAAACAAAGCAGACAACCCAAGACTAAAAAGATGGATTTTATCTGTTATGATTTCAAGAACATATTATCATAATTTTGTTACCCATCTATTAGAAGCCGCCTTTCAACGAGAAGTATACCAAAAAATAGATGATAAAAAACCAATCAACGCTAAGGTGTTAAACGAAACAAAAATGAAAGTATTAAAAGATTTTTGGCAAGATACAGTAGAAATACCTGAATATGCAGGCATGACTTGGATGAGACAACCACATTATTTTATGGGCTTATATCCTTATACTTATTCTGCAGGATTAACTATTGGAACAGAAGTTTCTAGAAAAATATTTGAAAAAACATTAGATCCAAATGACTGGATAGAAGTCTTAAAAGCAGGAGGTACTAAAACTCCAGAACAACTAGCTAAAATGGTAAATGTAGACATCACAACCGATCAAGCATTAAAAAACACCATCGAGTTTATTGAAAAAGCGGTACTAGAAATAGAAGCACTTACCAAAGAAATCAATCAAAAATAACAAAAAGACTACTTATTTTATAAGTAGTCTTTCTTCTTATGAGAGCATAAGTTTATTTTTATTTTAAAATAAGTTATAATATAGTAAATGATAATATGTAAAAGAGGAAGAAAATGATTGAAAATTTAGTTTCAAGAAACACTGTTTTTATCAAAGAATCTTTTGATAGCAAAGAAGCATTATTTAGATATTTAAGTCATCAACTTTTTTTAAATCAAAAAATCAAGGATGAAAATGATTTTTTCCAAGGACTTTTAGAAAGAGAAAGTATCATTACAACCGGTATTGGTGGAGGCATTGCCATACCACATACAAAAAATAAAAGTGTTATTAGTCCATTTGTTGGGTTTCTAAAACTAACTAAAGGCATGTCATATGATGCCTTAGACCAAAAAAATGTAGACTTAATATTTGTTATTGGTGTTGGAGATAACGCAGAAAGACTTCATTTAGAAATATTAGCCAATTTGTCTAGATATCTTTTAGATGAAGAATTTTCAAAAGCATTAAGAGAAACCAATGACCCACAAATTTTATATGAAACATTAAAAATAGTAGAAAGTGAGAAAAAAATATGAACGTAATTGCGATAACAGCTTGTCCCATGGGCATAGCACATACCTATATTGCAGCAGAAGCCTTAAGAAAAGTTGCTTATTCAAAAGGCATTGATTTAATTGTAGAAAAACACGCAGCTTTAGGCGTTGAAGGTACTCTAACAGAAGAAGAAATTAAAAGAGCTGACGCTATCATTATTGCTGCGGACATGCATGTTGACCTAGAAAGATTTGCAGGAAAGAAAATCATTACAGCAACCACCGCAGAAGCTATATCAAATCCAGAATCATTATTTAAACAGTTAGAAGAAAAATAAAGTGAAGAAAAATATTTACAGTGCACTGATGCAAGGCCTATCTTATAGTCTAGTTTTCTTAGTTATAAGAGGCTTTTCTTTGGTTTTAAGTCAACTATTTGCAGAAGCTTTTTTCCTACAAATCGTCACCTACGCAGAAATCTTATTCTTCGTATTTTTTGTTGCCTACCTTTGTTATGACATCGCAGATAAGCCAGGATTAATTATCGGAGGTTTAATTGGCTATCTAATTTATGAGACAGATACAAATTTTTATGGTATCATCATTTATGGTCTTAGTACAGGAGTTTTAATGAAGTACTTAAAAAAACACCTCATGAGATTACCTAAAGAAGCAAAATATTTAATAGGAACTATATGGTTACCCATTTTAACATTAGCAATGATACTTCCTATTATCTATTTTACTGCCCCATACCTTCACACAGGGTATATTCACACCATTAGAGCGATTAAAAACATTGAGGCATATCGATTATCCATTGCCTTATTAGGCGGCATATTCGCAGGACTTATGGCCTATGATGCAGGTGGTAGGGGTAATAAAACAACCTACTTAATCACTGTTTTACTTATCATAGAATTGCCCATCTTAATGGCCTCAGTTTTAATAGGTGGTATGTTACCGCCGCTTGCAATTGGTTTTTTTAGAATGATTTTCCCAAATAAAAAACTTATTGAAAAACAAGAAATCAAAAAAGAAACGCAAATCATTATGGGTTTATCTTTCATCACAGAAGGAGCTCTACCCTACATGAAAACCACATGTAATTTAAGATTAATGCTCATCATCGGATCATTTTTTGCAGGAGCTATCACAGCAGCAGCAAAAATAGAAACCTATATTCCACATGGTGGCATCGTTGCTCTACTAGCAATGAATAGACCATTAAGATTCATCATAATATTAATCATTATGGTCATCCTAACAAGTCTATTAATCTTTATTAATGTAAAGTATTTTGAAAAACAGGAGTTAAAAAATGAGAATTGACATATGGATTGATTTTAATTGTCCGCAAAGCTATGTTTCATTAACTAAGTTTTTATCCGTATATAATAAATTTAAATATAAAAACGAAGTAGATGTTGTATATCGTAGTTATGAAGATGAAGAAAGTCAAAATAAAAACAAAGAAGAAATCATCAAAGAAGCATCAAAGTATGGGTTAAAACTTAATTACATTCAAAGATTAGAATCTACACATTTGCCACACCAAATGTTACATCTAGCAAAAAAAAGTTCTTGTCAAGAAAAAGTGTTATTAACCTTACTTAAAGAAAAATTTGAAAATGGGAAAGATATTTCAGATAAAACGATATTAATTGATATTTTAAAACCATTTTTAAATGAAGAAACGATCAAAGAAACACTAGAAACCCTACCTTTTAAAAATGCGATTTCATTAAACAAAGAAAACGCACAAAGAAGAAAGATATATCACTTACCACACTATAGATTTAATCACACCATAGATTTAAATGGAAACCCATCAGAAGAAGAAATAAAAAAAGCTATTATCATTATGTATCAAAAGGAAAAAACAACGACATATTGCGAAGAAGATGAAGACAATTGTTATAGATAAAGACAAAACTTCATCTCTTTTTTCTTTTATATATTAATAGCAATTTAAATACATATGTGGTATAGTATTTAAGGTTTATAAGAAACGAGGAAAAAAATGAATATATTATTTAACGAATTACCAATATTAGAACAAACAAAACAAGCGCTAGAACAATTAAATTTTAAAGAAGCAACACCTATCCAAGCACTAGCAATCCCTAAAATGATTGAAGGAAAAGATTTAATTGGACAAGCTCAAACAGGAACCGGAAAAACATTTGCATTTGGGATACCGATTGTTGAAAAAATCAATCCCAAATTAAAAGAAACACAAAGCTTAATACTATGTCCAACCAGAGAGTTAACCATTCAAGTATATAAAGAAATTTTAAAATTAGTCAAATTTTATCCAGAAATTAAAGTCACTGCCATTTATGGTGG
>JAAYQV010000063.1 GCA_012519065.1 Phytoplasma sp. | reverse complement strand
TGAATTCATTTACTGGGGTAGCCTCAGAACAATATAAAAACCGTAAAATGCAAGGATTAGAACTATTTTTAAATAGATCAATGTTCTTCTTAACAGCTTTCTATGTTGCAACTGTTATATGGTCAAATGGAATTGATAGATTATTTATGTAAAGTATTTCACTGAAATACTTTTTTTTCTAAAACAAAAGGGTGAGATCGATGCAAAGATATTTTTTAACAAAAGATACTGGAAAAATAGAGGATAAAGATGATGTTTTTCATATGACTAAAGTGATGCGTATGAAAACAGGTGATCAAATCATTGTTTGCTTTAACGATGAATGTTATAAAGCAACCTTAACCATAGAAGATCAAACAGTGTTTTATCAAAAAGAAGAGTTATTAGAAAATAAAACCATTTATGACATTACGTTAATTCAAGGATTACCTAAAGGGAATAAAACAGAAGAATTAGTTAAATCTAATACCATCTTTGGGATAAAAACCATTTATTTAACAGAAATGAAACGCAGTATCGCCAAACTTAAAAACGATGAAAACAAATTATTACGTTACCAAAAAATAGCCAAAGAAGCTGCCGAATTAGCTCATCGTCAAAACATTCCAGAAATTGAATTTAAAAAGTCTTTAAAACAAATAGATTACACAATGTTTGATCATGTAATTCTAGCATATGAAGATGAGAAAAAAACTTATTTAAGTGACTTAAAGATTGACTTAGAAAAAGAAAAAATAGCCATTATCATTGGTCCAGAAGGCGGCATTGATGAAGAAGAGCTTATTTTTCTAAAAAGTCTTAAGGCACAAATTATTTCATTAGGAGAATTCATCTTACCGACAGAATTAGCATCATTATACGCATTATCATATTTTTATGCGAAAAAAAGATAAAAAATGAATAATACTTTGACAAACGTATAAAAATTAGATATAATAAATTCGGTCAATCCAAATGATATTAATTTGGTGTGGAAGGAGGGCTGACATGCCTAAAACGATAGTACGTAAAGAAGAATCAATTGAAGACGCATTGCGCCGATTTAAACGTGACGTTTCTAGATCAGGAACCCTTGCAGAAGCACGCAAAAGAGAGTATTACATTAAACCAAGCGTTGATAAAAAAATGCGCCAAAGAGCGGCTAAAAGTAAAAAACGCTAATTGATTTTCTGACAACCATAAAAATGCACCCAAAAGGGTGCCTTTTTTGTCTATTAATATGATATAATATAAGTTGGAAATAGGAGGCCTGAATGAAACTAGATGTAAAAATCAAACACCATGAAACTTTATCATCACTAGTAGGACCGCACGATAGAAATTTAGCGGTTTTTAAGCATTCATTAAACGTTAAAGTATCTATTTTAAACGATGAAATCATCGTAGAAACTAAAGAAGAAATGATACCTTTATTAAACGATATTTTTAGAGTCTTAGTGGCTTTAGCTGAAAATAAAGTCACTTTAACCGAAAGAGACATCCTTTATATCATTAAAATGGCCCAAAAGGAAACTCTAGATTTACCTAGAATCTTAAGTTTATATAAAAATCAAAAAAAGATTGTAATAAATGACAAAGGAAAGGCTGTTGTGCCTAAAACCTTTAACCAAAAAATATATTCAGAAGCCTTATTAAGAAAATCCTTAGTCTTTGGCATTGGTCCTGCAGGAACAGGAAAAACTTATTTAGCGGTTGCTCATGCAGTAGCTGAATTAAAAGAAGGCAAAGTAAAAAAACTTATTTTAACAAGACCAGCAGTTGAAGCAGGAGAATCCTTAGGGTTTTTACCAGGAGATTTAAAAGAAAAAGTAGATCCATACTTAATCCCTCTATATGATGCTTTATATGAAATGCTAGGCATCAATCAAACCAACCTTTTATTAGAAAAAGGGGTTATAGAAATTGCGCCTTTAGCGTATATGAGAGGAAGAACTTTAGAAAATGCCTTCATCATTTTAGATGAGGCACAAAATACCACCACCACACAAATGAAAATGTTTTTAACTAGACTAGGCTTTTCTTCTAAAATGGTTGTGTGTGGAGACCCATCACAAACCGACCTACCAAGAGGGAAACATTCAGGGTTAAAAGATGCGTTAGAGCACTTAGCAGGTTTAGAAGAAATTGAAATTGTTAGTTTTGACAGATTAGATGTCATCAGACATCCACTCGTACAAAAAATACTTGAGAGGTATGAAACAAAGTGATTGTAGAATTCCATAATCAAACCAGTGAAAACACTGAAGAAATTGAAACATTAATTAACTCTATATTCAAAGAAATTGATGAAGAAAAAAATATGCAAATCATTTTTTTAACGCAACAAGAAATTCATCAATACAATTTAACTTACAGAAACGTAGATAGACCAACAGATGTCTTATCATTTCCCAATGATGATATAGAAGATGATTCTTTAGGAGATATCTTCATCTCTATTGATCAAGCAAAACTTCAAGCAAAAGATTATGGACATAGTTTTCAAAGAGAAATAGGATTTTTATCTGTTCATGGATACCTACATCTTAAAGGCTATGATCATCATACCCCAGAAGAAGAAAAAGAAATGTTTGAATTACAAGAAGAAATTTTAAAAAAAGCCAATTTAGAAAGGAAGTAGTCAAATGAAAAACCAAATCAAAGAAGCGATTGCTGCTTCAAAAAAAGCGTATGCGCCATATTCAAAGTTTAATGTAGGAGCTGCTCTAGAATTAAAAGATGGTACCATTATTCATGGTGCAAATATCGAAAACGGTTCATATGGACTTTCAAGTTGTGCAGAACGTAATGCTTTATTTTCATTAATTAGTCAAGGATATGATAAAGCAGACATTGTATCAATTACAGTAACAGGAAATACCAAAGAACCAATCTCACCATGTGGAGCATGTAGACAAGTCATGAGTGAGTTACTACCAAAGGGAACACCCGTTTTTTTAACCAACTTAGAAGGAAAAGTTAAAAAGATGACAATAGATGAACTGTTGCCATATGGTTTTGATTTAGACGAGGATTCTAAATGAGTTTTAAATCAGGATTCATTACGATTGCAGGAAGACCAAATGTTGGGAAATCTACATTATTAAATGCCCTTATTGGTCAAAAAATAGCAATCACCAGTCCAAAACCTCAAACAACTAGAAATAGAATCACCGGCATTGTTAACAACCCAGAGTATCAAATGATTTTTGTGGATACACCAGGGATGCATGAAGGCAAACATTTATTAGGTAGATCTATTGATAAATTAGCTATTAGTAGCATTAAAGATGTCGATGTAGTTTTATTCTTAACCGATCAAGCGATGGGAAAAGCAGAGGCACATATTTTAAAATATTTTAAAGAACTTAAAACTCCTATTGTTTTAGTTATTAATAAAACAGATGAGTATAACCATAAAAAAGGTCGTATCGATGAAATTATTTTAAGTTATTTACCACATTTTGAGTTTGCTGATGTTGTACCTATATCTGCCAAAGAAGGAAAACATTTAGATCACTTAAAATCAGTTATCTTAAACTATTTACCAGAAGGACCGCAATACTATCCAGAAGAAATGGTAACAGACCAAACAGAAGAGACTTTAATGGCAGAAATCATTAGAGAAAAAATATTGTTTCACGCACAAGAAGAAGTGCCTCATGCGGTTGCTGTTGTCATTGAAAGATTAGAAAGAAATAAAGAATATAATACAGTAGACGTTTCTGCAATCATCATTGTGGAACGATCGACTCAAAAACAAATCTTAATTGGTTCTAAGGGTGAAAAACTCAAAAAAATAGGAACACAAGCAAGACTAGATATCAATAAAACACTTAACACCAAAATTCATTTAAGTTTATGGATTAAAGTTAAAAAAGATTGGCGAAATAATCCCAACGAATTAAAGCGTTATGGTTATGGAACAGAATAGACTCAAAGGTTTAATTTATAAGGTCATGCCGTATAAAGAAAACTCAAAATTAGTCTTTGTTTATACAAAAAAAGGGAAACTCACTTTAGTTGCTCAAGGAGCACAAAAAGTGAATCATAATGACCGAATTTTAACACAGTACTTAAATTTAATTGAATTTGATGAAAAAGAAAAAAACATGTATCGATTATCAAATGGTAAATTATTAAACGAACATACCCATATAAAAAATGATTACCACCAAACAAAAAAAACCGCTTTGATGTTAGAAATTATCGATAAAATAATTACTGAAAATGATGAACATACACTCATTTATCAAAATCTCATCGAAGCACTTGAAACATTAGAAACTGGATACTTAAGTTTTGCAGTAAAAATACTGCCAATCATTGGATATCATTTAAACTTAACACCAGACGGAAGAAAAGTTAAAGGATTTAGTCTATTATTAAATAGACTCATTTATGAAGATGAAAGTCATCCTATCAGTTTAGATGTCAAAGAGACAACCGAACTTTTAAAACTATACTTTCCATATCAAAGCGATAAAATTGGTAAACTAGAGAAAATTAAAAAACTAGAAAGCTTCATTTATCAATACTATCAAGCCTATACACAAACAGAACTAAAAACATTAAGATAAAGCTAAAGGAGCATGAAATTAAGATGGTTACGTTAGATAAACTTGTACAATATGCAAAAACAACGGGATTTGTTTACCAAGGAAGTGAAATCTACGGAGGTTTAGCAAACACTTGGGATTACGGCCCACTCGGATCACTTTTAAAAAACAACATCAAACAAGCATGGATCAAAAAATTCCAAAGAGAAACACCAAACAACGTTTTAGTAGATACATCAATTCTACTTAACCCACAAGTATGGGTTGCCAGTGGACACGTTGGAGGATTTAGTGACCCATTAACAGAATGTCGTTCTTGTAACAACCGTTTTAGAGCAGACAAACTATTATTAGAATTTGATGGTACCAACGCAGATGGTTGGTCAAATGAAAAAATGTATGATTATATTGTTGAACATAAAATCAAATGTCCAACATGTGGAAAAATAGAATGGGCACCCATTAGAGCCTTTAACATGATGTTTCAAACATACCAAGGGGTTGTTTTAGAACAAGCCAACCAAATTTATTTAAGACCTGAAACAGCACAAGGGATTTTCATTAACTTTAAAAACGTTCAAAGAACGTCAAGAAAGAAAATTCCATTTGGGATTGCTCAAGTAGGAAAATCATTTAGAAACGAAATTACACCTGGAAACTTTATTTTTAGAACCAGAGAGTTTGAACAAATGGAATTACAGTATTTTGTCAAACCAGGAACAGAATTAGAAAGCTTTGCCTACTGGAAAAAATATTGCATGGATTGGTTAACTCATTTAGGATTATCAAAAGATAACCTAAGATATGATGACCATAAACCAGAAGCACTAAGTCATTACTCTAATGCAACAACCGATATTCAATACAAATTCCCTTGGGGATTTGATGAATTATGGGGCGTTGCATCTAGAACAAATTTTGACTTAACAGCGCACCAAAATCATTCAAAAGAAGATTTAAGTTATTTAGATCCAGAAACTAATGAAAGATACATTCCTTATGTTATTGAACCATCAGTTGGGGTAGAAAGATTATTTTTAGCCTTCTTATCTAATAGTTTAGAAGATGAAGTTTTAGAAGATGGAGAAACACGCCAAGTGTTAAAAATACATCCATTCTTAGCACCATATAAAGTAGCAGTTTTACCTTTGGTTAAAAAACTTCATGCAGATAAAGCTTTAGAAATTCAAACCAAACTATCTAACTATTTTGATGTAACTTATGATGAAACACAAAACATTGGTAAAAGATATAGACGTCAAGATGCCATTGGAACACCATTTTGTGTGACAGTTGATCATCAAACATTAGAAGATGATACAGTGACCATTAGACATCGTGATACCATGGCACAAGATAGAATCAAAATAAGTGAAATTAGAGATTACGTAGAAAAATACTTACAATTTTAAGAAAAAGGAGCTAAAAAAATGAACGATAATATCATTCAAAAGATAAATGAAGAAACAAATATCGTTGATTTAGTTAGCGAATTTGTACAACTAGAAAAAAGAGGTAAAAACTTTATGGGTTTATGCCCTTTCCATCAAGAAAACACACCTTCATTTTCTGTCTCTCCAGAAAAAAATATTGCGGTGTGTATGTCTTGTAAGGAAGGTGGACAACCCCTTACTTTCTATAGCAAAATTAAAAACATTCCTTTTTCACAAGCTATTTATGAATTAGGAGAAAGATTAGGCTTAAAAGTAGAACATCAAAAAGCGAAAAAAGATCCTAATGAAAAATATTACCAAATGATGGAAGAGGCTTCTTTGTTTTACCAGTTTAGTTTAAAAAACACCAAACAAGGACAAAATGCCTTAACCTACTTAGAAAAAAGAAACATCAATCAAACGTTAATTGAACAATTTCAAATTGGATGGTCTCCAAAAGAAATTGATGCCCTTTACTTATTATTAAGAGATAAGGGATATAATGTATCAGACATGATTGCTCTAGGATTAGTTAAACAAAATGATGAAGGCAACTACTATGATTTATTTAGATCAAGACTTGTCTTTCCAATTACTAACCCTCAAGGAAAAGTCGTTGGTTTTTCAGGCAGAACTTTAGATAAAAATGAGCAAGTAAAATACATGAATAGCCCAGAGACCCCTATTTTTAAAAAAGGGGAAGTCTTATATCATTTTCATGAAAGTCAAAGCGAGGTTAGAAGACAAAACAAAATCATTTTATACGAAGGATTTTTCGATGTCTTAGCTTCTTATAAATCAGGCTTAACTCATAGTGTGGCAACCATGGGAACTGCGTTAACAGAAAACCAAGTTAAACTCATTAAAAACAGTGTAAATGAAGTCATCATTGCCTATGATGGAGATAATGCTGGAAAAAGTTCAGCCATTAAAGCTTCCGATTTATTTTTAAAAAATCATATGAAAGTATCTATTTTAAATATACCAAATAAACTAGATCCAGATGATTATGTTAAAAAACATGGAGAAACCTCTTATAATGAGTTATTTAAAACCAATGTAATTGATCCTTATGAATTTAGATACTTAAATGCAATTGAACATAAAGATTTAAAAAATGCTTTACACATCAATGACTTAAAAAGAGAACTTCAAGCTGTTTTCAGATATGCTGATCCAAACATTAAAAAGTTATATGAAAACAAAATAACAAAAGAACTAGGACTGCAAATTGCCCTAACCGGACGCTTGGTCACAAACTATCCAGAACCAAATGATCCATTCATCGTTCAAAAACCAATCATTGATAGCATCGGCATTAACAAATACACTTGGACAGAATTAACTTTATTAGGAGAGGTCTTACAAAGACCAGATTATTTAAGATACATCTTAGATAAACTAAACTTTCACGAAATGTCTGACCATAGAATGATCATCATTTTTGAGAAAATCGCAGAGACTTATCAAACATATGAATCAGATAAAATAGACTTAGAACATTTCATGAAAACCTATCCAGAATATAATGACATCTTAAATAAAGTCATCAACCATATAGACTGGAAAGAAAAGAAAGTATTTAAAAATTTAGATGAAATTGATGAAGCGATTCATCTTATCAACGTAGTCTATAAAGAAGAAAAAGAATTAAAAGATTTATTAAAACAAATCACAGAAATAACAGATCAAGCAGATAAACACAGTATGTTAAAAAGAATTACAGAACTACAAAATAGTAAACAAAAAAAATGGGGGTCATAAAATGGAATTTGAAAAAATAATAGAAGCGTTAGTCAAAAAAGCAGGCAAGGCACAATTACTAACGCCAGCAGATCTTATCAAACATACCAAAAAAGATAAGAACCTTTACTTAGAAGTTGAAAAAGCTTTAATGTTAAAAGACATCGACGTTGTCTCAGATGAAGAAGAACTAGAAGAAGAGCTGGATTTAGACACAGATGATTTAGACATCAGTGGATTAGAAGAAGAAACAGAGCCAGATGAGTTTTCTTTAAGCAGCTTAGAAGTAGAAGACATTGAAGAAGAAGAACTTTTAAACATTGAAAAAATTGCGACTACAGTTAAAGTAGATGACCCAGTTAGAATGTATTTAAAAGAAATTGGTCAAATTCCTTTGTTAACTATTGATGAGGAAAGAAAATACGCCATGATGGTCT
>JAAYQV010000062.1 GCA_012519065.1 Phytoplasma sp. | reverse complement strand
TCTGTGCCTTCATATTTATTAGAGGCATAGACAATTTCTTCAATTCCACTTTGTATAATAAGTTTCATACATTCATTGCACGGAAAAAGTGTTACATAAATGGAAGATCCTTTTAATTCTTTAGTCGCATTTAAAATAGCATTAGCTTCTGCATGAACAACATAAGGATATTTGGTTAAAGTTGAGTCTTTCCCCTCTCTTTCCCAAGGGAAAAGATCATCTTCACACCCCCTAGGTAAGCCATTATAACCAATACCAATGATACGCTTGTCTTGATTAACGATACAAGCACCCACTTGTGTGTTAGGATCTTTACTTCTTAATGAAGATAGCTGGGCAACACCCATAAAATACTGATCCCATGTAATATAAGAGTCTCTTTTCATTTTTTCTCCTCATTTTTAACCAAGTTTAAATTCACGTGACAATATCCGTTAGGATTTTTATCTAAATAGTCTTGATGATAATCTTCTGCTAGATAATAGTTTTCTAGTTTTTTAACTTCGACAACAATTTTTAAACTTGATTCTTTTTGTTTTTCTTCAATATATGCTTCTGCTTGGTTTTTTACTAAATCATCTGTATAGTAAATGCCTGTACGATATTGGATACCAACATCCCCACCTTGCTTATTGATGGCATAAGGATTGATAATTCTAAACAAATGATCAAAGATTTGTTTGTAAGTTAAATCCGTAAAAGTGATTTCACATGCTTCAACAAATCCATATCTACCCGTACAAACTTCTTGATAAGTAGGATTCTTTTTATCACCATTGGCATATCCAACCGATGTGTCAACCACACCTTTTAGCTGTTTAAAATAAGCTTCTACTCCCCAAAAACATCCCCCTGCAATAACAATTTTATTCATTTATTTTTAACCGTTAAATGTAATTCTTCCAGTTGAATATCTTCTACAATACCAGGGGAATCCATCATTAAATCTTTTGCGCTTTGTGTTTTAGGGAAAGCAATAACGTCTTTAATATTTGATGTGTTTGTAGCAAGCATAACAATTCTATCTAAGCCTAAGGCAATACCGCCATGTGGTGGTGTCCCATATTTTAATGCATCTACGAAAAATCCAAATCTTTCTTTAATATCTTCTTCACTAAAACCTAGTGTTTCAAACATAAGCTGTTGATGGTCTTGTCTATGTATTCTAATAGACCCTCCACCAACTTCATAACCGTTCCATACGATATCATATGCTTTTGCAAGCGCATTTTTAGGGTCACTGCTTAATTGATTAAAATCTTGACTAGCTGTAAATGGATGATGTTTTGCATAAAATCTATGATCTTCTTGGTCATATTCTAATAATGGCCAATCAACAACCCATAATAATTCATCTTTAGACTCATCAATTAAGTTTAAATCTTTACCTAACTGTAATCTTAGAGCTCCTAAAGCCTGTAGAACATCATCAGTTTTTCCAGGAACGATGAATAATAGTTCATCCTCATTAATTAATGAAGGGTTTGTAATGAATTTAGCGATTGAACCAGATAGTTCACCATTTTGCTTTCTAACAAAAGCTAATGCTTCACCATGATGTTTTTTAACTAACGCTGTGTACTCATCGATCTTTTTTCTAGTAAGTGACGCATCATTTTTTACTTTTAAACCTTTAATGGCTTCTTTGTTTTCAAAAAGAGGAATATTAAACATAGATAACTCATCTTTTAAATCGATAATTAATGTTTCAAATCTAACATCTGGTTTGTCACTACCATAAGATGACATGGCTTCTTGGTATGACATTCTTCTAAATGGCGTAGCAAGTGGTTTATTTAAAACTTTATTAAAAAAGTTTACAAATATTTCTTCTGTTAATGCCATAATATCATCTTGATCTATAAATGAAGCTTCTATGTCTACTTGCGTAAACTCAGGCTGTCTATCAGCTCTTAAGTCTTCGTCTCTAAAACATTTAGCGATTTGAAAATATCTTTCAAATCCAGCAACCATAAATAACTGTTTAAAAATTTGTGGTGATTGTGGTAAGGCATAAAACTGTCCCGGATAAAGTCTAGATGGTACTAAATAGTCTCTTGCCCCTTCAGGTGTTGACTTAGCTAAAATAGGCGTTTCTAATTCATAAAACTGGTGATTAACCAATGTTTCTCTAATCGCTTGAACAATCTCATGTCTTTTAATTAAATATTTTTGTGCTGCTGGTCTTCTTAAGTCTAAATAACGATACTTTAATCTTGTATCTTCTAATGACTCGCTTTCTTCTAACATACTAATTGGTGGTGTTTCTGCTTTATTTAAAACGGTTAAAGTTTCAACAAGTACTTCAATGTCACCTGTTATAATATTTTTATTTTTACTTTCTCTTTCAATCACTTTACCTGTAACTTCAATCACATATTCTGATTTAACTTCTGTGATTTCATCATAGTTTGGGTGTTCTGGTTTAACCACTAATTGTGTAATACCTTTTTGGTCTCTTAAATCTATGAAAATAAGACCTCCTAAATTCCTTTTTTTAGCTACCCATCCTTTTAAAATAACTTTTTGATTTAAGTTTTTAAGGGTTAATTCGTTATTATGATGCGTATATTTTAGTTCCATGTCTTAATTGACTCCTTTAAATGTTTAACAATAATTTTCTCAGGAATAATTTCTTGTTCCTCAGTTTTTGTATTTTTAACCGTAATGGTATTAGTTTTAATTTCTTCTTCACCTAAAATAAGTAAATACTTTGATTCTTGTTTTAAAGCTTGTTTTAATTGTCCTTTAAAGTTTTTACCCATATAATTCATTTCTGCTTTAATATCATTTGCTCTTAATGTATACACTAATTTTGAAGCTGCAACTCTATCTTTTTCATCAAAAACTAAAACATAGGCATCTACTGTTTTTTTCTCAGCAATTTCTATTTCTTCAGCTTCTAAAGCCAACAATAGTCTTTCCATTCCAAAAGCAAAACCTATACCGCTTAAATCTGGTCCACCAAGTTCGGAAACTAATTTTTCATAACGACCGCCGCCACCTAAAACGTTTTGAGATCCAAATCCTTCAATATCAGCAACAATCTCAAAAACAGTATGACTATAATAATCTAACCCTCGTACTAGTCTTGGTGCTGTCTCATATGGAATGTTTGAAAGATTTAATCCATTTAAAACTTTTAAATAACGTTCGTGAGCTTCTTTGGTTAAATACTCTACTGGTGTAGGTGCACTTTTCATAGCTTCATGTTCACTATCAATTTTACAGTCTAAAATACGTAAAGGATTTTTTTCAAGTCTTGCTTGACAATCTTTACACAATGTTTCCTTATGTGGTCTAAAATGATTCACCAACGCTTCCTGAAAGTTTTTTCTTGATAC
>JAAYQV010000061.1 GCA_012519065.1 Phytoplasma sp. | reverse complement strand
TGTTATTTATTTTAAAAATGGAGCGGGTGATGAGAATCGAACTCACGTCTCTAGCTTGGAAGGCTAGGGTAATAGCCATTATACGACACCCGCATATTAAGTTTTAAACTGGTCGGGAAGACAGGATTTGAACCTGCGACCTCCTGGTCCCAAACCAGGCGCTCTGCCAAGCTAAGCTACTTCCCGAGCTGCTTTATTATTGTATCAAATTTAAACCAGCAAGTCAATAGCTATTGCATCAGTTTAATTTTTTTTTATGGCGCACCCAAGAGGACTTGAACCCCTAGCCTTCTGATCCGTAGTCAGACGCTCTATCCAATTGAGCTATGGGTGCTTAATTTTGGTGACCCGTACGGGATTCGAACCCGTGAATGCATGCGTGAAAGGCATGTGAGTTAACCGTTTCTCCAACGGGCCACAATTGCAAACGCACATATAATTATACTGTTTTTTAAGCTTTTGTCAAGCCTTTTTGTGCGTTTTTTTGCAATTATTTTTTATCTAATTAATTCTATGAATTTATCCACTAGTTTTGGATCAAATTGTGTCCCTTTACATTTAATCAATTCTTCTATTGCTTCTTCTTTACTCATTGCTTTTTTATACACTCTGCCTCTTGTCATGACTTCATAGGAGTCTAGAATTGTTATTATTCGCGCTAAAAAGGGTATTTTTTCCCCTTTTAAGCCCTTTGGATAACCCAACCCGTCAAATCCGTTCATGGTGGTGTAAAATGGCCGATAAAACGATAGGAGAAAAACCTTCAGATAGGCAAATTTGATAGCCATATTCAGGATGTTTTTTTATTTTCTCAAATTCTTCACTTGTTAATTTAGTATTTTTTTCTAAGATTTCTTTAGGAATTCCTAGTTTACCAATATCATGCAGAGCTATTGCATCTAAAAGTAATTGTCTGTTTTTTGGGTCTAATCCCAAGTGGTTAGCATAGTCATTAGCGAGTAACTGTAAATTAATTAAATGATTTTTACTTTCATAATTAGTTTCTGCTAATGTATCTTTTAATTTTGTAAGATAAGTTTTCTTGTTAATAGCTAAAAATATTCTTTTATTTTCAATAGCCATTTGTCTGCTTCTTGTAATAATATCTGTGATATTTTCATTAGACGGATTATAAATTTCATAACCCAAAACAACGTCAATAGGTAATTGTTCGTGTTCAATGACAATACATTTTTGAATGTTTTTTATCTTTTCTTCTAACTCTTCAACTTCATGTTCTACACTAGTTCCAATGATTTCATATTCATAATATCTAGATAGAATAAGGGTTGGAAATGTTGTTTTGATATGCTCAATTAGTTTTAAGAGAACACTAGTTTTAACTTCTTCACCATATAGGGCTTTAATGATTTTTAGTCCTTCAAAATGAAATAAAATGATCATTGATGATTTTAACACTCTTTTTTGGATAGAAAAATAGTGATCCATAAAAGTTCTATTAAAAAGGGAGGTTTCATCATCATAAATGTTTTCATTTTCTTCTAAAATACTGGGTTGATTGGTTTTTTCATACATGATGTGAAACTGGGCTTTTTCTATTTTTTCTAAGACATCCACTGGCTTAAATGGGGGATTTAGGACATCAAAAAAGCCTTTTTCCTTGGCTTTTTCTTCAGTCACATCATCTACTAAAATATAATGACTATGTTTTGGTAAGATTTTTTTTAAAATTTCTACTGAATTTGCACTAGTTAATACAATCGCCTCATCTATTTTATTTTTAGAAAGGTTTTCTGATAACTCCCTAAAATTTTGGAAGTTTAAACTAAAATATTGATTAGATACTATTTTAAATAATTCTTCTTTATGCTCATCTAAGTTGTATAGAATAATAGTCATCTTTTATTATCTCCTTAGGTATATATAATCTCATTTAATAGTCTTTCTGCGGCTTCTTTGTTTTTGAGTTTTTCTATGATGTGGTATGTAAACTCAATAACAGCTCCTGCAGAACGACCAGTAATAATCTTTCCGTCTGTGATTGCTTTCCTATTTGGCATATAATTGCCTTTTGGCATGTCTTTTTCACACCCTGGAAAACAAGTAAAGTTTTTGCCATCTAGGATGCCTAATTTGCCTAAAAACCTTGGTGCAGCGCATATAGCAGCAATCACTTTGTTTTCTTTATAAAAATGCTGGATGATTTCTGGTAATTTTTTTTCTGTTTCTATGATTTTAGAGACATATGGTCCACCTGCAATGACTAAAAAATCATATTTGGTATAATCTAGTTGATCTAGATGATAATCCGCTTTAACACGAGTCCCATAGGCTGTTTTTATTTCTTGATTACTAGTTTGTGTAACTGTATCTATTTGAATTTTTGCTCTTCTTAAAAGAGCCACTGTTGATAATGCTTCTGAGTCTTCTATCTCATTAAATAATACTAATAGTCCTTTCATTTAGTCCTCCATTAATATCTTTTTTAAGACCTCATAAACTAGTTGATGCTTTTTATTTTCAAAGTCTTTATAAGAAGATACTTGATCAACTGAACCAATAACGTCTGAGACTACTTTAACTGAAATCATTGGTTTTTTAAATAAATGAGCTACTTGATAATAAGCAGCACCTTCCATATCAACAATATAATCGCTAGATGTTTTTAAAGTTGTTGTGAGAAATTTATCGCCGGTATATAACAAGACAGATTTATAGTTAAGTTTTGAGTATAATAAGTCATCTGATTCATAATAAGTTGGCATTTTAG
>JAAYQV010000011.1 GCA_012519065.1 Phytoplasma sp. | reverse complement strand
TGGAAGAATTTTCAGGACACATTGAATTTAAAAACGTATGGTTTGCTTATGAAGAAGACAATTGGGTTTTAAAAGACGTTTCTTTTGAAGTTAAACCCAATGAAACCATCGCCTTTGTAGGAGCCACAGGAAGTGGTAAAACAACCATTTTAGGATTAATTGTTAGAAACTATGACATTCAAAAAGGCGAAATCTTAATTGATGGTATCGACATTAAAATGATCAAAAGATCTTCTTTAAGAAAACACTTTGGACAAATGCTTCAAGATGTATTCTTATTTAGTGGAACCATTTATGAAAACATCACTTTAAATGATGAAAATATTACGATGAAAGAAGCAATAGAAGCTTCACATTATGTTGGAGCCCATCATTTCATTGAAAAACTACCAGATCAATACAATCATAAAGTATTAGAACGTGGTAACAACTTTTCTTCTGGACAAAGACAATTAATCTCTTTTGCCAGAGCGGTAGCCTATAAACCAACTGTCATGATTTTAGATGAAGCAACCGCCAATATAGATAGTGAAACAGAACAAGTTATCCAAGAATCATTAAGTAAAATGATGAATATTTCTACCATGTTAATTGTTGCGCACCGCTTATCTACCATTCAACATAGTGATAAAATCATTGTCATGCAAAAAGGTGAAATCAAAGAAATGGGATCACACCAAGCTTTATTAAAACAAAAAGGCATTTACTACGGCTTATACAAACTACAGTTTGATCAAAAATAACCAAAGGACTTATCATTTGATAAGTCTTTTATTTAAAACAAACCCCTCCAACTTTTCTTGTCTATAACATCATTTTGTGATAGTATATAAGGCATAGAAATATAAATTGAATAAAAGGTCAGGTGAAAAAATGTTAACAAAAAAGGAAATACAAGAGATCTTAAATCAAGCTTTAGATACAGGTGCTGATTTTGGAGAAATCTTTTTTGAGAACACCTTTAGCAACCAACTAGGTGTTACAGGAGATGAAGTAACAAACGTCTCAACAAGTAACCTACACGGTGCAGGTGTTAGATTAATCAGTGGATTAGATGAAGTTTATGGATATACCAACAAAGTCACTTATGATGAAGTTTTAAACTTAGTACTTAACTTAAAACAATCATTTAACGGGAAAAAACATGAAGTCACACCATTAAAAGATAAAAACAAAGTACCTTATAACATCAAAAAACCATTTCATACTGTTTCAAAACAAGAAAAAGCAGAACGCTTATTAAAACTTTCAAATATCATGAAAACAACCGATGAAAGAATCGTTCAAACAGTCGTTAGATTATTAGAAACGGAACAAAAAGTTTTAATCGCTAATACCAATGGAATTTATCAAGATGATATTAGAACCTACACTAGATGTGTTTTAATGGCAGTTGCAAAAGAAGATGAGCAAATGCAAGAAGCCTATGAAGGACCAGGTAGATTTATGGGCTATGAATTATTTGATGAAATCGATTTTGATAAACTAGCTAAAGAAACAGCAGAAAAAGCCATTGCTTTACTAAAAGCAGAAGATATGATCCCACAAGTATTACCGGTAATCATTCATAATGGGTTTGGTGGTGTTTTATTCCATGAGGCTTGTGGACACCCATTAGAAGCCACTTCAGTTGCTAAAGGTCTTTCTCCGTTTGCTAATAAATTAGGAGAAAAAATTGCTAGCGACGTGGTTTCAGCCTATGATGATGGAACTGTAGAAAATGCTTGGGGTAGATTAAATTTTGATGATGAAGGGATGCCAACTCAAAAAAATCTATTAATTGAAAATGGTATTTTAAAAGGCTACTTAATTGACTATAGAAACTCAAAGAAAATGAACATGAAACCAACAGGTTCAGCAAGAAGACAATCTTATAAATACAGCCCAACCTCAAGAATGAATTCAACCTACATTGCAAACGGTAAAGAAAACTACGAAGACATCATCAAAGATACTAAATACGGATTATTTGCTAAATCCTTAGGTGGTGGAACAGTTTCTCCTGCAACCGGTGAATTTAACTTTGTTGTAACAGAAGGCTATTTAATTGAAGACGGAAAACTAACCAAACCAGTCAAAGGCGCTATGCTCATTGGACATGGTGGAGAAGTACTCCATAAAATCGATAGAGTAGCAAACAACTTAGAGTTTGGTCAAGGGATGTGTGGATCACTATCTGGAAGCATTCCAGTAGATGTAGGACAACCAACCATAAGAGTCAGCCAAATGACTGTTGGTGGATCTGGAGGTAATAAATAATGTTTAAATCATGGATAAAAAAAGGTTTAGAAAAAGGCCTTCAAGAGTTAGAAATCTATGCAGTAGAATCTAAAAGTTTAAAACTAAGTTTATATCAAGGAAAATTAGATCAACACGTTAAAAGTGATGTTTTAGGCGTTAAAATCAAAGGTATTTATGATGATAAACTAACCAGTGTTGCATTTGAAAACCTAGAGGATGCTAACATTGATTTTATGTTAGATCAACTTATTGAAAACGCAAAAACCATTAATGCAAAAGAACCAGCTATTATTTATGAAGGTTCAAAGTCATATCCAACAGTCAAAGAAAATAACTATGACTTTGATTTAATTCCAATTACCGATAAAATCAATTTAATCAAAGAATTAGAAGCACGCATTTTAGAAAATGAATATGTTAAACAAGTTCAAAACACGATGTATGTTGAATCAGCAACCAAAACCACTCTAATTAACTCAAAAGGATTAAACTTAACTAGAAAAAACAGTTTGGCTTATGCTTATGCCGTTGGTGTTTTCCAAAAAGAAGATGACATTCAAACAGCTTATAAAATGAAACTTGCAAAAACGTTTGAAGACTTTGACATTAAAGCACTAGCTGATGAAACTATTTCAATCGGTGTTAAAAAACTAGGTGGACAAACCATATCTTCAGGATCATATCCAACCGTATTTTCAAATGAAATGTTTGCAGAAATACTAGCAGCTTTTAGCAGTATTTTTGTAGGAGAAGCAGCTTATAGAAACTTAACCTCACTTAAAGATAAAGTCTCGCAACAAATCTTTAGTTCAAAAGTAAATATCATTGATGATCCGCTTTCTGAAAAAGCTTATTTCCAAAATAGTTTTGATGATGAAGGGGTTGCATGTAAAACCAAAGATATTGTTAAAAACGGTGTCTTTAAAGGCTTTATCCACAACTTAAAAACCGCTAAGATCTTTAATCAAGAACCAACTGGAAATGGTTTTGGTGGTGGCACATCAATGAGTAACTGCTATTTAGAGCCACAAGACACATCATTTGATGAAATGATTAAAACCATTAAAAATGGTGTATACATTACAGATTTAGTAGGAACCCATGCCGGAATTCAAACAGTTAGTGGTGAATTTAGTTTACAAGCCAGTGGTTTTAAAATAGAAAACGGATTAATTACAACACCAGTAAAAATGATTGTTATTTCAGGAAACTTCTATAAAATGATGAATGACATTCATACCATCGCAAACGATTTAGAATTCCAGTTGTCTGGATTTGGTAGTCCAAGTGTTTATATCAATCAATTGATGATTGGTGGAAAATAGTTTGAAACTCCAAATTTCATGGTATAATTAAAAAAAATCATAACTTTAAAAAAACCGTAAAGGGATTTAAAGAGGAGAGGGATTATGACAAATTTTAAAATTATTACAGATTCAACAACAGACTTACCAAATGATCTAGCCAACGAATTAGGACTAGAAGTTTTACCCTTAAAATTTTACTTAGAAGGAAAAGAATATAAAAACTATTTAGATAATCGAGAACTTGATCCAAAAGTATTTTATGATAAAGTTGTTAATGGAGCTATGCCTACCACTTCGCAAGTTAACGCAGAAGAGTTTTTAGAAAGAGCTATACCTTACTTAGAAAAAGAAGTGGATTTACTGTTTTTAATTTTTTCAAGTGCTTTATCAGGAACTTATAACAGCGCAAGAATTGCTGTAGATGAATTAAAAGAAAAGTATCCAAACAGAAAAATCATGCTCATTGACACCAAATCAGCTTCTTTAGGAGAAGGATATTTAGTTTATTTAGCAGCCTTAGAGCAACAAAAAGGAAAAACCATTGAAGAAGTGTATGATTTTGTTGTAGAAACCAGGCCACATTTGTGTCACTGGTTTACAGTAGATGATATCAGACACTTAAAACGTGGTGGAAGAATTTCTGCAGTTTCATCTTTTGTTGCAACAACATTAAACATCAAACCAGTGATGAATACGGATGATGAAGGTAAACTCATTCCACGAACTAAAGTCATCGGACGTAAAAAGGCAATTAAAACTTTAGTAGATAAAATGGCAGAAAGAGCATATCCGGGACCACAAACCATTTTCATCGGACATGGGGATGACTTAGATGCTGCTAATTACTTAGTAGAATTAATTAAAGAAAGATTTGAAGTAGAAAAAGTTGTCATCAATACCATAGGACCTGTTATAGGTGCGCACACCGGACAAGGGGTCTTAGCATTATTTTTCCTAGGTAAGACAAGATAAAATCTATAAATCATTAAAGACCATGGCAACGTGGTCTTTTTTTTATCAAAAAATTGACAATAAGAAAGTTATGTTATATACTAAAAATATGTTAAGGCTTACCTTAAAAAAAAGGAGGAAACATGAAAAAACTCATCATAACACTCACAACCATTTTAAGTATCTTTCTTTTAAGCAGTTGTGTATCAAGATATTCATATATTGAAGGGAAAATCAATATCTTAACCTCAACAACCATGTTAGGTGATTTAGCCAAACAAATAGGAGGGGAACAAGTCGTTGTAACCACCTTAATGCAAACAGGGACAGACCCTCATAGTTATAAACCCAAACCAAGTGACCGCTATGCTGCTAAAAAAGCAGATCTAATCATTTATAATGGACTACACTTAGAAGCTAAAATGAATAAACTATTTGAAGAAACCAACCCAGATAAACTATTTATTGCTGGAGAAAAAATAAATTCAAACCATATTTTAAAAGATGAAAACAATGAAATAGATCCTCATATATGGTTTGATGTCAATATATGGAAAGAACTTTCATACCAATTAAAATTAGAACTACAAACCATAGACCCACTTCACTCTGAAAACTATGAAAACAACTATTTATCTTACAAAGAAGAACTCATAACACTAGAAAATTATATTAAAGAAAAAGTAAATCAACTACCAGAAGAAAAAAGAATCTTAATTACTGCCCATGATGCTTTTAATTATTTTGGACATGCATACGGATTTAAGGTTTATGCTATCCAAGGTATTTCAACTGAAACAGAAGCATCAACTAAAGATATCCAAAATCTAGCTAAACTAGTCAAAGATTTAAATGTCAAAGCAATCTTTATTGAAAACTCAATTCCAGAAGCAACCATTAAAGGTGTGATAGATGCTGCCTTAGCACTAGGACAAAAAGTCACCATTGGTGGAGAACTATACTCAGATTCACTAGGAGATATAAACTCTTTAGCAAACACTTATATTCAAATGTTTTATCACAACATTAATACCATCATAGATTCATTAACATAAAGGAGAGATAACATGGAAACATACGCTATTCACGTAGAAGATTTAACTGTATCATACGATTTAAAGCCTGTTTTATGGGACATTGACTTAAGTATCCCTAAAGGCGTTTTAATGGCAATTGTAGGCCCAAATGGTGCAGGAAAATCTACTTTAATTAAAAGCATGATTGATTTAATTAAAAAAGTATCAGGAAAAACCTATTTTAACGGAAAACCATATAAAGACATGCGCAAAAAAATTGCATACATCCCACAAAGAGGAAGTGTAGATTGGGATTTTCCAACCACTGTTTTAGATGTTGTGATGATGGGGCGTTA
>JAAYQV010000060.1 GCA_012519065.1 Phytoplasma sp. | reverse complement strand
TCTATAAACAATACCAAAGATATGAAAAAGAGATTCCTATATATTTCAATCAAGAAGCACTTGAAATTAAAAAAAGAGATGATTACTATGAAGTCCATACCGATAAGCAAATCTTTTTAACTAAAACCGTTTTAATCACACATGGTGGTGGTAGTTTTACACCTATGAAATTAGAAGTTGAAAATAGCGATTTAAAAGGTGTTATTTATCATGTGAATGATATTAATGATTATAAGAATGAAAAAATGGTTGTTTTAGGTGGCGGAGATTCTGCGGTAGATTGGGCTTTAGAATTAAAAAAAATAACGGCAGAAGTATATTTAGTTCATAGAAGAGAGCAATTTAGAGCACACCAAGACACCTTAGAACAATACATTGATTCTAATGGCAATGTCATTACACCATATGTAGTCACTAAAGTTTTAGGAGATAAAGAAGTTACTGGAATTGAGTTAGAACATGTTAAAACCAAAGAAAAAATGATCATAGAGACCAAGCATATATTGGTTAATTATGGTGTATTAGCGTCAAGATCAAAACTTGAGGACTGGGGAATTAATGGTTCAAAAGGACTCATTGAAGTAGATAGTTCAATGAGAACCAATCTAGAAGGAATCTATGCTGCGGGTAATGGTGTTACCTATCAAGGTAAGGCAAAAATGATTGTTACTGGACTAGGGGAAGCAGCTACCGCAATCGGTGCAATCAGTGAATATTTATATCCAGAAAGAACAACCAACACTCAACACTCATCAACGCTCATAGAAGAGTAAAAATAAGTAAAATTGATGGCTTTATGAAGCCATCTTTTTTTTGTAAAAAAAAGTCTTGCATTCTTTAAAAAAAAGCATATAATTATCTCATGAAAAAAAATAAATGGAGGATCCGCGGTTGGATAAAAAAGTGATTATTGAATTAATCAATATTACCAAAAAATTTGATGATGATGTTATCGTAGATGACTTAAATCTAACAATTTATGAAAATGAGTTTTTAACTCTTTTAGGACCATCAGGTTGTGGAAAAACAACAACGCTAAGAATGATTGGCGGTTTTGAAAAAGCTGATGAAGGACAAGTAATTATAGAGGGCAAAGACTTTACTGGTTTAGAGCCTTACGCGAGACCAATACATACCGTATTTCAAAAATATGCCTTATTTCCACATTTAAATGTGATAGATAACGTAGCATTTGGATTGAAAAATAGAAATCATGAGTATTTAGTGAAATTTTTCAAACTAGAAGATACACCAAAAAAAGAATTAAAGAAACAACTAAGCCTTTTAATACAAAAAGCTGCACAAGAAGCATTAGCCTCTGTTAATTTAAAAGGTTTTGAAACAAGAAAAATTGCTCAATTATCTGGTGGTCAACAACAACGTGTTGCCCTAGCAAGAGCAATCGTTAATAAACCTAAAATCTTATTACTAGATGAACCGCTGGCAGCGCTTGATTTGAAATTAAGACAAAAAATGCAATATGAACTTAAAGAGATGCAACAAAAATTAGG
>JAAYQV010000059.1 GCA_012519065.1 Phytoplasma sp. | reverse complement strand
TATGCCCTCGCATAATTCATGGACAGTTAGACCTTTACTTATTCTTAAATCATCGATATGTAGTGCGTAATGAGTTGTTGTATTCATAATTATCCTTTCAAAACGTGACAAAAATGCACTCTAATAATTTGTAAAATTATGTTATCATATTATTAATTAGTTTTCTATAGAGAATAAGTATACAAGATTAACAAAATTACAAGGATGTGATGATCATTCAAAGTAAAAAGTTTGTAGTTAGAAAATCTACACTCATATTTGTAGCTTTATTTCCCATTTTAGTAGGATTTATTTTTCCTGCAGTTCGAGGTGAATCTGGTGAGTTTTTTACACTAAATCTCATTATTAAGGCATTGATTATTTCAATGGTTGGGGGAAGTATCGTTACTATAATCTCATATGGGCAATATAAGAAGAACAATAGCAAAAGATAAGGTAGCACTATGAAAAAGAAAACAACATTCAAAGATATATTGGTGTGGCCAATCAAAATCATCTTATATCCGATTGCTTTTGTACTTATTTCAATTTATGAGTTTTTGAAATGGTATTTTAAGTTGTTTGAAAAAGGCATAAATTGGATTGCGGGTCGACTAATAAGGATCATTAACAAAATAATTATAATTTTAGAAGTTATAGGCAGATTTCTAAAACGTATATTTGGGAAATTATATACCTTTATTAAGAACATATTTACTAGACTTATTAGTATTTTAAAACCTATATTAAAACCTTTTTATAGAATCATAGAATGCATTGGTCGATGGATTTATAGAGTCATTAGCTGGATATTTAAATACATAGGTATTTTTGTAAGATGGATTGGGCATATTTTACATAAATTGTTCTCACCAGTTTATCGTTTTATTAAAAATGTATTTATGTCGGTTAGAAAAATTATCCGTTTGATTTTAGATTATTTTTGGGAAGTCGGGAAGTGGATTTGGCGATTATTTAAAAAAATATTTCATCCTGTTTATTTCTTTATCAAGGCTACATTTTTAATGGCTAGAAAAGTTGTTTTCTGGTTAAGAAACTTGATTAAAAACATAAGCGTCTTTCTTTATCAAAAAATATTCAGATATCCATGGTTATTAATAAAAATGATAACTGTATCAATTTATAATCTGGGTAGAAGAATTTTTAGCCAAATCAGATCTATTTTTCATAAAAAAGAGTAATTATTAGAGGTGTGATTAATGGTACTAAAAAGAGTATATATTCAAAACACACTATATTATTTGCTTATTTTGTTATTATCTTCTTGGTTAGTAAATGATGAAAATAATGCATCTGTTTTAGTATTCTGGTTTTTGCCGATAATTTATTATATATATTTGACCACACAGCTTATTAGAAATCAGATGGTTATTAAGTAAAGTCACTCAAAAAGAATTGGTTGAATTTGCTAAAAAAACATTAACATTTCAAACAAATGACGAAACCTTAGCTTATATTAATGAATTTCTTGAAAGACTAGAATCATAATATAGACAAATAAAGATTAATAAGATGATTGAAAATGTTAATAAAACGATTGAAAACAGCAATATTGGCTCATATTTAGGTATTCAGATTGTTTTTAAAAATGGTCAAAGATTTGGAGCACTTTGTGCTGCTCATCATGATAGTAGTAAGTTTGATGAAGGCGATATTAAATTATTAGAGAAAATAGCTAATTTATTTTAATATTACTTAGAATTAGAAAGTCAAGCATATCATGATGCTTTAACTGGTTTAGAGAATACACACTTCCTAACTTTAAAAGAAGAAGAAATCATCAAAAATGGCGGTCTTCTTATTATGTTAGATTTAGATAACTTTAAAGAGGTTAATGATACGTTTGGTCATTATGTGGGTGATCTAATTTTAAAAGAGTTAGGTGGAAAATTAGCTGAATTTACCAAAGAATTTAAAAACTATCATATGATTAGATTGGGTGGCGATGAGTTTTTAATTTATATTAAAGATGAAATTTCAACTAATAAAATTCAAAAGATATTAAACAAAAAATTAAGTAATTGGGATACAAATATTAATGAAATAAAATTAACTTCTAGTAATGGCGCTTATAAGTTTGCTGCTGAAAAAATTAATAATTTTAATATTTTGTATCAAAAAACAGATGAATTATTGTATCAAGCAAAAGAACAAGGAAAAAATTGTTTTATATACAATGATAATGAATAAATCTTTTAAAAAATGGATATTTAGACAGTGGAGCGATTAACAATTGCTCCACTTTTTTATTACTATATTTTTAAAAAAATACCCCTTGTAATAACTAAATTTCTTGGTTATAATGATTCAACATTAAGGGGATGATTAGGTTGGAAAATTTAAATGAATATAAAATAAATCGTAATATTATTTGTATTGATTTAAAATCTTTTTATGCATCAGTTGAATGTGTTTTAAGAGGGCTTGATCCATTTGAAACACCATTAGTAGTTGCCGATCAAAGTAGAGGCGATGGTTCAATTGTTTTAGCAGTTACACCATACCTAAAAAGTAAAGGGGTTCCTTCAAGGCTAAGAATATTTGAATTGCCTAAAGATATTGAAATTATTTTCGCAAGACCACAAATGCACAAATACATGGAGTATGCTACTAAAATAATTGGAATATTTTTAGAATTTGTCAGTGAAGAAGACTTATATGTTTATTCAATAGATGAAACATTTATTGATTTAACTAACTACTTAAAATATTATAATAAAACAGATTACGAAATAGTAGAAGACATATTAAATGCTATTAAAACAAAATTAGGTCTTTATGCAACTTGTGGAATTGGACCTAATATGTTGCTTGCTAAATTATCCTTAGATATTGAAGCTAAAAACAATGATAATGGTATTGCTAAATGGCGTTATGAAGATGTAGAAACAAAACTATGGCCGGTTAGTCCTTTATCTAAAATGTGGAGCATAGGTAAAAGAATGGAACGTAAATTAAATTTAATGGGTTTAACTGAAATTGGTGATATAGCAAAATATAATAAAGAAAAATTAAAGAAAAAGTTTGGTGTTTTAGGATTGGAACTTTGGTATCATACCAACGGTATTGATATGAGTTTAATTCAAGACAAAAAAATACTTAGAAACAAACCAAAATCTTATGGATTAAGTCAAGTATTATTTAGAGATTATAATTCAGAAGAAATTCTAACAATTATTTTAGAAATGACAGATGAGGTTACATCAAGACTAAGACTTTCTAAAAAAAGAGCTAAAACAATTAGTTTGTTTATTGGTTATAATAATAATTATGGTGAAGGTTTTTCAAGACAAATAACACTTGAGCAACCAACCGCAAATGAATTTTTAATATATGAAACTTGTATTAATATTTTCGATTCATTTTATGAAGGTTTCCCAATAAGGAAAGTTGGAATTAGTCTTTCGAACTTAGACGAAACAAGAACATATCAATATTCTTTATTTGAAGATGTTGAAAAAATAGATAGAGAAATAAAATTAAAGGCAAGCGTTGATAAAATAAAATTAAAACATGGTAAAAATTATATTGTAAGAGCAGTTTCTAATGAAGAGCATGCGACTGCTAAAAAACGTAATAAACTAATAGGGGGCCATCATGTATAAAGATCGTGGAATAATTAAATGGGCACCTTTTGATGCCTTAGTAGGATTTAATGATTTAATTAAAGAAATGCTTAACAATAAAAATAAAATTGAAAAACCAATTTTAAATGAAGACAGATTAGAAAAAATGGATAGAATTATAAAATATGCAATAAATAAAAACTTAGAACTAGAAATAACTTATTATGAAACGGGATTTATAAAAATAATTTATGGTTATATTAAAAAAATTGATATATATAATAGAAACGTTTTACTACAGTCAAATTTTTTGATTAAAATTGACGACGTTATTAATTTAAATATTTAAAATGCTTATTGATAAGAAATTCTTTTTTATTTTGTTATACTAAAAACATAGATAACAAGGGAGGATTTAAACTATGTGGAATATTATTTTATGGATTTTATTTGGAGCATTAGCCGGTGCTGTAGCTGGACGTTTAATGGGTAGTAGAAGGAGTCTTCTTTCAAACATTGTTGTTGGAATTGTCGGTTCATTTTTTGCAGGATGGGCTGGAACAGGTTTTAAATCTCTCCAAACAACTAATTTATCACTAATTGGATTTTTAACTTCAGTTTTAGGAGCAGTAGTTTTCCTTGCGATTTTGAATTTTTTAACTGGTAGAAAAAATTAAATTGACTAAAAAATGTAATAAAACAATTGAACTATTTTTTTAATAAGTTTTAAATAATCGGCTATAATTAAAGTATAAGATTATCGCGGAGGGGAAAATGTTTTTAAATAAAGATAAAATAAGGAAAAGAAAGATATATGTTGGCATTATTGTTGTAACAATGGTTTTTTCAATTACTTTGATTGTCTATTTAACCGGCGGTGTAATGTATGTTTATCCGCATTTAATGTATATACCAATTGTAATATGTGGTTTTGTTTTTGGAACTAAATACGGTATTTTAAATGCACTTATAGCGGGATTTTTACTAGGTCCACTAATGCCGCTTAATACAAGTACAGGAGAAAAGCAGTTACTCTTCAATTGGCTATTTAGAACAATGATTTTTCTAGCCTTAGGAATACTTAGTGGTTATGCTAATTTAATTTTTAATAAACAAAGAAGACAAATTAATAAATCGTTGTTTTATCACAGTTTTTCTAATGTACCTAATCCTAATTATTTAAGAACGGTAGACTACAGTAATTTTGATGATGAAGTTCTAATTGTAACAATTTTAATTCATAATTTCCAAAAAATAGTTGATACTTTTAGTCAATTGTTTCACTTTGAATTATTAAATCAAATCTATGTTAATTTAACTAATAAGATTAAAGATGAGAAAGTTATTGTTACAAATAACGGCGGTAAATTTTGGATGGTTATAAATAATAAAAATATTGAAGAAGTAAATGATTTATTAGAACGAATTTTATTAGAAGACTATATTATTGATAATATTCCAATTTATTATGATTTTTCTTTTGGGTATAAAATAAAAAATATTAAAGATATCGAAATTACTACTGAACTCTTTAATAAAACAGACAACTGTGCTAATCAAGCATTAAAATTGGAAAAAAAGTATTTGTTCGCTGCTAAGGATTTATTAGATGATAATCAATATCAAATTTTAAGTGAATTTAGAACAGCCTTAAAAAACAATGAAACATTTTTACAATTTCAACCTAAAATCGCCTTAAAAAAAGATGAAATTAAATTAGAAGCTTTAATTAGATGGCAACATCCGGAAAAAGGGCTATTACCACCCGGGAAATTTATTCCTCAAGTAGAAGAGACAAAGTTAGCTAATGATTTATCTATATGGGTGTTAAATGAAGTAATTGAAAAAATTAAAGAATTTGAAACTAAGAATTTTTACCCGGAAATTTCACTAAATATATCAGCTAAAAATTTATTTAATGATGAATTTATTAATCAAGCAATTATAATGATCAAAGATAGTGGAATTACTCCAAATCGAATTGAATTTGAAATTACCGAAAATACGATTATGAATAATCTTAATAAGTCTAAACGTGTTTTAAAGAAACTAAAAGATGTTGGAATTAAAATTTCAATTGATGATTTTGGTAAAGGGTTCTCATCAATTAGTTATTTAACATTATTAGATATTGATTATATTAAAATTGACAAGGGATTTATAGATGACTTAATTAAGGATGAAATATATGCAAAAATTGTGAAATATACAATTAATATATCTAAAGAACTAGGCTATGAAGTAATTTGTGAAGGTGTTGAAACTAAAGAACAATTTGAATTATTAAAATCATTAGGTTGTGATTATATGCAAGGTTATTATTTTTCAGAACCATTAAACCAAAGTGATATTATTGAATGGTATAAAGTAAAGAGAGATGATAAAAATGAAAAAATTACTAACAAAATTTAGAAGAGATCTTCACCAGATACCAGAGTTAAATTTTGATTTACCTGAAACAAATAAATATTTAATAAATGTATTAGAAAAACTTAATTTCGAATTATATAAAACTGCTAAAACAGGTATTATTGCATACAAAAAAGGAAAATTAGATTCAAGTATAGCTTTTAGAGCTGATATGGATGCACTACCGATAGAAGAAAACAATGATGTGGACTATAAATCGCTTAACGAAGGTTTAATGCATGCTTGCGGTCATGATGCACATATGAGTATTTTACTTGGATTTGCTCATTTAATAAGTAGTAAAGAGTTATTAAATGAGTCAATTGTCTTAATTTTTCAACCAGCTGAAGAAACAATGGGGGGTGCAAAAGTTATAATTGATGAAGGTGTTTTCAAACAATTTAACATTAAAAAAATCTTTGGCATTCATGTTTATCCAAATTTAGATGAAGGTAAAATTGGAATTACTAAAGGAATAACAATGGCAAGAAGTGGAAGTTTTGAAATAACTTTTAATGGAAGTAGCGCGCATGGCGCTATGCCTAATGAAGGTATTGATACAATTGTTGCTGCGAGTAATTTTATAAACTCAATGCAGACAATAGTTGCAAGGAAAATTGATCCCACTGAAAGTGCAGTTATTAGTGTTGGCACAATAAATGGTGGTACCTTAGCTAATGTGATAGCGGATCAAACGGTAATTACTGGTACTATTAGAACTTTCAATGATGATGTATTTAAACAAATAGAAAAAGAGTTAAATAATTTAAAAATAGGTATAGAAGCAAGTTTTAACGTTTTAATTGATTTAAATGTTAAAGCTTTATATCCAGTATTGAATAATGATGTAGAAATATTTAATGATGTTTTAGAGATTTTAAAGCATAATTTTGAATGTGAAATTCTAAAACCCATGATGACATCAGAAGACTTTAGTTTTTATTTAGAAGAAGTTCCTGGACTATTTATGATGCTAGGCACTAGAAATGAAAAGAAAGGTTTTACTTATCCCCTACATCATAGTAAATTTAACTTAGACGAACAAGTATTACTTAAAGGTGTAGAGTTATATAATTTAATTGCTATAACATATAAATTGTATTAAAAGGGAAAAAAGCCATTTGATTTAGTGGCTTTTTTTGTTTTTAAAATTGCCCCTTCTTAAAAAGAAGTGCTCAATAGTCAAAACATGGTCTTTCACAAACATTAATTAATACCCGTAAAACAGTCTTTTATATAGAATAAATCGTTTCGTTAGATCAAATATGATAAAATAAACTAAAGTAGTATTCTTATTAGGTTATAATATAAAATACAAAATATTAAACCATAAGAAAATAAAGTTAAAACCTCTTAACATAAAAACAAGGATGGGTGATATTGATGGAAAACAAATATTTGAAAAAATATAAAATATCAAGCTGGATATTAATCATTTTTCAATATGTTGTTTTAGCATTCTTACTATACCTTTTCATCATGCTTTTATTAATTAAAAGTATCATACTTTTTATATTGTATACAGCATTGTTTTTTATTATTTTAAAAATAAGTATTGATAATACAAAAGCCTTGATAAAACTCATTGGCTTTGACAAACATTATCAAGCCATCAAAGAACTAAAAGCAGTTTCACTGATGTATATTGGTGCGATCTTTTTTATGTTACTTTCTTTAATCGATGAGCAAGAACTGACAACTATCATAATTATCTTATTAATCATAAGTATCATATCTGTGATCATCATAAATTATTTAATGGCACATCATAATTTTAACAAAGAAAATGATAAAAAAAGTGAATATCTACAAATTATTGACACAGAAAAATAAGTCCAAAATAAAAAAAGACTTGACCATAGCTGTAGGTGTTTGAAAGGTTTCCAGCTAGATATCCTGCAATGCCACCGGTTTCTGTCCAGCTGTTGTTTTTTCCTAATGATGTAATATGAAAATATAGATAATTAAATACATTAAAAATCTCTATTGTGAGCCTCGCTTTTTTGGGGCTCTATTTTTTTTAAGAATTTGGTCATCTATAAAAAGAAAAATAAGGAGGTAGAAACAGATTATTATGTAAAAAAAATATAGGGTATTCAAAGAATGCAGAAGTTTTAGTTGAGATAAATTATAGGAGGAAACTAAATGAAAAGTAGAACAAATACCTTAAATGTATTAAAAAAAATGATTTTAATCATCATGTTACTTTTAACAAGTATCACCTTGGCTTCATGTAACGGTGATAAAACGGAAAAATTTATCGTCAAATTTGAAAACACAGAGTACAAAGATAAGAAAATTGAAAAAGGTAGTATATTAGAAAAACCCGAAACCCATCTAAAGAAGGTTATGAATTTGTTGGAGGGTTCTCTGATGAAACTTACACAAAGAGATTTGATTTTGAAATAGAAATATGGTTTTTATTAACGATTATCACTCTTGGAATATATGGTTTTTGGTTAAGCATTAAGATGAGACAGTGGGTAGTAAAACATACTCATTTCCAAGATTAATAAAACATAATAATAGAATGCTAATAGTAAAAAAACTATTAGCATTTTTTATATAAACTTTCAGAACAACGCTCATATCTTTAATAAAAACCCAAAATATGGTACAATAATATAGAAGAGGAGTGAAAACCATGTATTATAAATACGCTAAGGACTCATATCTGACTCTTTTTTTAATTCCAATTTAGCGAAGAAAAAAATAACGGCCCATCACTTATATTGTTTGAAATAATAAAATAAAGAAACAAATAAGAAGAGGTGGAAGTATGATTAGAAAACTAAAATTAAAAGATAAAGAAGCATTTATAGAAATGTCTAATCTATTTTATAAATCCATTGCCGTTATCAAACCAACAAAACCTAGGTATCTAAATAGAACATTAAAAGAAATTGTAGCAGATAGTCCGTATATCGAAGGATATGTATATGAATATGATAACCATATTGCCGGCTATATGCTATTAACTTTTACGTATTCAAATGAACTAGGTGGTAATGTAACCACCATTGATGAATTATATGTGAAAGATGAATTTCAAGGATGCGGTATAGGGACAGAAATGCTTAAATTTGTTGAAAGAGCATATGAAGACCAAAAAGCCATCACGCTTTTAGTCAATGAAAAAAATATACCTGCTAAGACCCTATATGAAAAAAAGGGATATGAAGAAGTAGAATACCTACAAATGATTAAATCAAATATAAGTGATAGTATAATAAAATAGAAAAAGATAATAAATCCAGCATTGACTGGATTTTTTTTATCTTTTACATATATACAACCATATGTTAAAATAAGGACTATTAAGGAAGGAATCATGCACATGAAACTAGTTATGATTATAGGAGATTCTGCCGTAGGAAAGATGACTGTAGGGCAAGAATTAACAAAAATAACCCAACTTTCTTTATTTCATAATCATATGGTCATAGAACCAGTTTTAGACATTTTTGGATACTTTAACACAGATGTTATAAAAGAATGGAGAGACATTGTCTTTAAAGACTTTTTAAAAAACAACTATTATGGACTTATCTTTACTTTCATGTGGGCATTTGATCAAAAAGAAGACCATGATTATGTAGAGTCAATCTACCAAATGTTTAAAAATAATAATGCTGACATTTATTTTGTTGAATTAATCGCAAGCTTAGAAACACGCTTGGAAAGAAATAAAACTGAAAATAGATTACTACACAAAACTTCTAAAAAAGACTTACTTAAATCAGAAGAAAGACTCTTAAAAGCGCATCATCATCATAGACTCATTAGTAATGAGGGTGAAATAAAATATCCAAACTATATGAGAATTTATAACGATCATTTAACCGCTGAAGTGGTTGCCAAGATGATAAAAAAACGTTTTCAATTATAAAAAAAGAAAAGATACCTTAAAAATTGATATAATAATGTTAAATCAACAAAGGAGAAATATAAAAAAAATGAAAAAATTCATAGTAACAACTTTAAGTGGAATGACATATGGAATATTTGCGACAATCGTTGCTGGAACTATTCTAAAACAACTAGGGATTTTATTAAACATAGAAGTTTTAACGACTGCAGTTAATACAAGATTATCTATGTTGCTAGGTGCAGCTATAGGTGTTAGTATAGCAATGAGTTTAAAACTAACAGGACTTAAATTCATGATGTTAGTCATCGCTGGTGGAATTGCAACTAGCTTTGCTACAGACTTTAGTCAAACCGGATGGCACTCAACAGGTACAAATAATCCGGTAACTATTTATTTTGTAGTCATCTTAACCTATTTTGCATTACAAGTGATCTTTAAAAAACCAACTGCCTATGATTTATTTTTAATACCATTGGTTTCCATTTTAATTTCAGTCTTAGCAACATACATCGTTTCTTGGCCAGTTGAAAGAATGATGGAAGGTATTTATTGGTCAGTCAAACAATCTATGAACATAGAACCATATACAACATCTGCGATTCTTTCATTAGTATTTGGAGTTTTATTAACAGTTCCTTTCATCTCAAGTGCAGCAGTAGCCATTGCAGTTTTCGGATTAGGCTCATCAACAGATCCTTTAGTCTTAGCAGCAACCGCTGCAGCTGTTGTAGGAACAACCACACAAATGATAGGATTTGCTTATCAATCAAGAAAAAATGATGCAGGAACCATTATTTCAATTGGTTTAGCATCATCTATGTTTCAGTTTAAAAATATTACAAAAAAACCAGTAATATGGGGACCAACCCTTATAGCCTCAGCGATTTTAGGGCCAATCAACTATGCTATTTTTAATCCATTAAATGTCTTTAAAAGTACAGGTGTAGGTGCTGGCATGGGAACCTCAGGACTGGTGGGTCAATTAGAGACATTAATGGCGAATAACTATTCAGTATATGCATGGTTATTTATTGCAGCCCAAATCATTTTACCTTTAATATTAGTAGCACTCCTTGACTATGTGTTCTTAAAAAAAGGGTGGTATGAAGCATCAGACTTCCAAATCAGTCAAGACTTATAATAGCGGAGAAAAAGCTCTTAAAATAGTTTGTAAAGCGCGATAGAAAATATTGCGCTTTTTTATTTCTTTTGCAGAAACTAAAGAAGAATCTTTAATGGTCTCTTTAAAGTAAGTAACCATATCATCAATAGTTTGAGTGTTATAAAGAAACACGTTATTTTCAAAGTGTAAATAAAGACTTCTATAATCTAAATTAGATGTCCCGATCATAGCAGCTTCATCATCACAAACAATGATTTTTGAGTGAATAAAACCTGGATTATATTTATAAACTTTAACTCCTGCCGATAATAAGTCAGGAACATAAGACTCAGTGACCATATAAACCATTTTTTTATCAGGAATTCCAGGGATGACAATGTTAACATCTACGCCACTTGAAGCTGCTAAAGTTAAAGCAGTAACTAATTCATTATCTAAAATTAAATAAGGTGTTGCAATATAAAGTCTTTTTTTAGCTGCACCAATCAAGCTTAAATAAATATTTTTAGAAACTAAATTAGAATCTAAAGGTAAATCACCAAAAGGAATATATAAACCTTCAGGTTTTTTAGATTGATAATTAACATAATATTTTTGATAATCTGTTTTCTCATGTGTTTCAAAACGCCAATTTTCTAAGAAAAGAACAGTTAAACTCCAAACCGCATCCCCTTCTAAACGAATGGCAGCATCGTTCCAATGACCAAACCTTTTTTTCTCATTGATATATTCATCACCAATATTAATGCCACCTGTATATCCTATTTTCCCATCTATGACCACTATTTTACGGTGATC
>JAAYQV010000058.1 GCA_012519065.1 Phytoplasma sp. | reverse complement strand
TATACCAATACGTTAAAGAAGTAGAGGGTGAAGAAATTGATGATTTCCTACAAGAAGTATGGCATGCAATGGAACAAAGTGTTTTAAACGGATTAAAAACAACTGGGATACTTCCAGGACCTTTAAAAGTTAAAAGAAAAGCCAACGACCTAATTACCAAACGCCTTAAAAATGAAGTTTCAGAAATTACTGAAAATAGATTGATTAGTGCTTATGCGTTTGCAGTTAATGAAGAAAATGCTAGTGGTGGGCAAATTGTGACAGCACCCACTTGTGGGGCATGTGGTGTTTTACCTGCAGTTTTATATTACATGAAAGAAAGACACCGTTTTAAAGAACAAAAAATCATTGAAGCTTTAGCAACCGCCGGTATTTTCGGAAATTTAATCAAACATAACGCCTCTATATCAGGCGCTGAAGCAGGATGTCAAGCTGAAATAGGTAGCGCATGCTCAATGGCTGCAGTCGCCCATGCATCCCTTTTTAACCTTGATATTGATAAACAAGAATATGCTGCAGAAATCGCGATGGAACACCATTTAGGACTAACCTGTGACCCTGTAAATGGGTATGTTCAAATTCCTTGTATAGAAAGAAATGCTGTTGCGGCCTTAAGAGCTGTTGATGCTTGTGGGTTAGCATTCTTTTTAAGTGATTCAAGAAAAATAAGTTTTGATGTGGTTGTTAAAACCATGTATCAAACAGGATTAGATATGCACCATCACTATAAAGAAACATCAGAAGGTGGTCTAGCAAAATTTTATGAGGGGGATGAACATGAAACTAACTGTTGGTAAAATCATAAAAGTAGAAATCATGGATTTAGATTATAGAGGGTATGGTGTTGCAAAATATAATGATAACATCATTTTTATACCTAATGCTTTAGTCGGTGAAAAAGTAGAAATAAAAATCAATAAAGTTAAGAAAAACATTTGTGAAGCAACTGTTTTAAAGCGCATAGAAACTTCTCTTTTTAGAACCAAAGAACAGTCACATCTAGGGAGTTTAGATTTAGAACATTTAACCTTTTTACAACAACTACAATGGCAAAAAGAGTTAACCAAAAAAACGCTAGAAAAAGTATTAAAAAAAGAGATCAATGTTTTAGATACAGTCACTGACTATAATGAGTATCACTATCGTAATAAAGTCGTTTTTCACGTGTTAGAACAAAGTACTTTAACGTTAGGTCTTTATCAAAACGAACCAATCAAACTTATTAAAGTAAATGATTTTTCACTAGCAACGCCTTTTGTCAATGAAATGATTAAAAAAATAAATGATGCGCAAATAGAAATCGATGAAAAAAAGTTTAAGCACATCGTTTTTAAAAACAATCAAAACAATGAATATATCGTAACGTTAGTGTCTTATGAAAAATATTTTAAAGGACTAGAAAATATTTTAGATCTTTTAAAACAATACCCTGAAATTATTGGTATAACACTAAATATAAAGCCTAATGATTATGTTATTTTAGGCTCTAAATCATATGCTTTATATCAAGAAGAAATGTTAAAAGAAAAACAATTTTATTTAACAGATCAAACCTTTTTTCAAGTTAACTACCCAGTGATGGAAAAAACATATGAACTCATTAAAGAAAATGTTAAAAGTACGCACATCATTGATGCCTATAGTGGGATAGGTAGTATTGGTTTTAGTTTAATAAATGATCAAATTAAAGAAATCATCATGATCGAAAGTCATGATGAAAACATTAAAATTGCAGAAAAAATTAAGAATGAAAACAATTATCAACAAGTCACCATTTATCAAGGTAAAGCAGAAGATGTTTTAAAAAAATTTAAAGCGCAAACCTTAATCGTTGATCCGCCAAGACAAGGATTAATGAAGCAAATGGTTGAAAAAATGTTAAAGTATCAATATGAACAAGTCATTTACTTATCTTGTAATCTACAAACACTAACTCGTGATTTAAAGTTATTAGATGAAATTTATGACATAGAAAAAGTATATCCAATTAAAATGTTTCCACAAACCACATCGATAGAAACATTGGTTATCATAAAAAGAAGGTAGATTGCCTTTTTTTTATGTTATAATTTGCGTATAAGGGGTGATATCATGATTTATCAAAAATCTTATGAAATAAAAAACCCAAAAGCGATGATTATTATTCTCCATGGTATGGCAGAACATAGTAAACGTTATGATGAGCTTGCTTTAAAGCTTAATGAAAATAACTATGAATGTCTAACTTATGATCAAATAGGTCATGGTAAAAGTAGAGGAAAAAGAGGTGAAATTAAAAGCTTTCACGAACACGTAGATCTTCTTCATCACCTAGTTTTACAAGAAAAAAACAAAAAAGACCAACCCATTTATTTATTAGGACATAGTATGGGCGCTACGATTGCGCATTTATATGCTATTAAATATGGGGGTATTGCTGGGATCATCAGTTCATCTGGAGTTTTTACAGTACCCAAACCAATGCGCTTTTTAAAATATACAGGATCTTTTTATATAAGAAAAATGGCCTTTAAAACCAAAAGAATGGATCCGTATCGAATCAAAGACCAGCATTTAACCCATCAATTAGCAAGTGATTCTTTAATGCTAGATAAAGTCTATGGCAATCTTTTAAGTGAAATATGTATTAAAGCTATTAAGTACATAGATAAAAATAAAAATGACTTAACCCAACCAGTTATTTACTTTCATGGCATAGAGGATAAAATCATTTCAGTTTCTTCAAGTATTAAAATGTATGAAACATCAAAAAGCAAGGATAAAACATTAAGGTTATATGAACATGGGTACCATGAACTTCTTAACGATAGAGAAAAAGAAGAAGTATTTAAAACTATGATTCAATGGTTAGATCAAAGAAGTCTATAGACTTCTTTTTTTATTAAAAAAAACCAACCGTTAAGTTGGTTTTAATACTATAAGAAATATTCAGGTTCACTAGGTTCATAACCATTTAACTGGGCAGTGACAGACAATATTTTTACCTCAAATCTTGGTTGATCCATATGATCCGTTGGCATTTGAGCAATTTCATCTAAGACCTTAAAGCCGTCTACTAAAACACCAAAAGCAGCATACTCATTATCTAAATGAGGAGAATCAGCATGCATAATAAAAAATTGAGATGTTTGAGAGTTTTTATTCATCGTTCTTGCCATTGAAATAACACCTCTTGTATGTTTTAAAGGATTTTTAAACCCATTAGATCCAAACTCACCTTTAATAGGTGGGAAAATGTTTTTTCCCCAACCACCTTGTATCATAAAACCGCTAATCACTCGGTGAAAAATCAAACCATCATAATAATGATTGTTCACATACTTTAAAAAGTTATCTACTGTATTTTTAGCAACTT
>JAAYQV010000057.1 GCA_012519065.1 Phytoplasma sp. | reverse complement strand
GATGAGTGCTTTTTTAATGTTTTTTCGCATGATTAACCTCTTTTAATTAGTCTCCAAAGGAAATGGCTAAGTAATATATCAATGAGTGGTAAATGGCTTTTTGACTGTTTGATAATCCGTCATAGTTCCCCCAAAAGAAAATATAAATATCAGTTGAGGAAGGATTTTCAGGGGTGCCGGTTGGGAAGGTGAAGGTTTGATTGTTATTTTGAATGAAAAGTTGGTTAACATCTAAATCGGTTTTATTTTCATTTGCTAAAATGAGTTCTATTAAGCCTGTCATAGATGTAAATGCCATATATTTAAAACCGGTTATTGGACCTGATAGATGATCGTTGTTATAAGTTGAGATATTGATTTTTCCTTGACTTTGTAAGGTTTTGTTTAAAACTGTTATTTTTAAGAAAGATCCGTATTCAGAAAGGCTTGAAAATAGGGTGGTATATTCGCTTGTAGATAGGTAGGTTAGGTCTCTAATCATATCTCCTACATAGATTTCACTATTTTCTACTTCTAAATCTAGGATAAGACCTGGTGATTCTATTTGTCCGTTTAAACCATGGGCAGAAGATTGGTTTTGTGTTGAAAACCAAGCGAAAACAGAGATGGTCATACTTAAAAATACAATGGTGAGTGTTAAAAATAATGAGATTAGTTTTTTCATCTGTTTTCTCCTTTCTTGGTTAAAATAAAAAAACCAGCTGACTTAAATTATTTTAAGTGCAACTGGCTACCATTTAACAGGCCCTTTAGTTTTGCGTCATTACTTTTCAGTAATTTTGCCTATTTTGTTTCTTCTTTTTGTTCTTCTTTGATTTCGTTTTTGAGTTGTTCTAATAGTTTTTCTTCTTGTCTGAGTTTAAGTTCTTTAATAAAGCTAATTAAATAACTAATAAATAAGATGAAGGTGATGACAATAACGATAAGTAAGATAGTTGATTGTTGGGTAACAAATAGTTTTCCTATACCAAATAATGTCGTGCTATAGGTTACTTTACCAAGTATTTTATCTGGCGTTATATAATCTTCTTTATAAAGATTAGAATTACTTTGATCTGATAGTTGGTTATTATTCCCTTTGGTTTCAAAACCTTCTTCTGTGATATCGATGATTTCATGTACTATCAGACGTTTGCCATATTTGCTTCTAAAAACAATGACATCATTAACTTGATAGTCATCTATTTCTTTATAAAAGATATAGCTGCCTACAGGAATGGTTTTTTCCATGGAGTTTGTGACAACCACTGAGTATCTGTACCCAAAGAGTTTAATGGGTTCTTTTTTGATAAATGAGAGCATGTTTAAAGTTAAAAAAGTGATGATGATTAGGGTGAATAGTATGAAAATACTATATCCTATTTTTTTAACGATTGTTTTTGTCATTTAACTCATCCTTCAGTTTGGTTTCTTTCTCTTTGTATGCTTGTTTGGTTTTCTTTAGTTTTAAAGCTTGTTTTTCTTTGTGTTCTTTTTGTTTGATGATGGCTCTTTGTTTTTGTTTTTTTAGTTTTTCTTTATGTTTTTCTTTAATTTTTTTAAGTGTTTCTTTGTGTTTGGCTTTGGCGGCTGCCAGTTGTTTTTTTAATTGTTCGTCTTGTTTTTTAATGTTTTGTTTTTGTTTTTCAAGTTGCTCTTTGTTTTTTAATTGTTCTAAAGCAGTTAGTTTCTTTTTTTCTTCTTGACTGATTTGTCTTTGCTTTAAAACAATTTGTGTTTGCCATTTGGTTTCTAATTTAAGTGCTTTTTCATATTCTTTTTGTTTGATGTTTCTAATCATTTTAGAAAGACGATATTTTCTTTCTGCTATTTCTAAAGCTTGAATGCTTTGATCAGCTTGACTTAAGTTAGGAAAAGCATCCGCATCCGCATTGATTTCTAAGTAGGATTCAATGAGTGCGTTGGTGATGTTTAAAGTATCTGTGATGGCTTTTTTAATAGATGTTTGATAGGTAAATTCTTCTTCTTGGTAAGTTTGTACTTTATCATGGAAGATGTTTTTCATTTCGTTGATAAAGTATTCATTGAGTTCCTGTCCTTCTATTTTAAACGATTCTTGGCTTTCTGGCAAATCTAAACTTGTAATTCTTTTGATGTTAGACTTAAATTTTCTTTTTTTCTTGTTTTGATAAAGCGTTTCATCTTTATATGCTTTATCATGAAAGATTAAGGTTGAAAAAAGTAATAGAGTATTTTGAGTTAAATGTTTTTGATAGCTTTTGGTGATTTTCTTTTGGGTGTTTTCAGTAAGTAGTTCATAGCCTAATGAGGTATATTGATCTAAGTATAACCATAATTTATAGGCGTTTTTGTAATCTGGGTTTTTTAAGATGATTTGTGTTTTCATGATGGGGGCAGTAACTTCTTTATGCCCTTTTAAAAGGTTCATGAATTGGCTGTTTTTTAAACCGATGATTTGTTTGTATAAGTAATCTGCTTTTCTTAAAATATCTTCGTTGATAGCATCTGTTTGTTTGTTTTTGATTTTTTCTTGTTGGGTGATTTCAACTTTGATGTTAAAATCTTCTTTTTCTACTTGAAAGTTGCTTTGATAGTTTAAATGGGTTTTTTGACTGGCGTATAAGCTTTCTTTAATGATTTTAAGTCTTTGGTAAACAAACTGTTCTAATCTATTAATTAAGGTCATAATAAATCTGTTTTCATAAATACCATATTCGATTTCTGAATAATTGACCAATATCTTTTTAGGCACAACATTTGGTTTGACTTCTTTGATCAAATGAGTGTTTGCAGCAAGGTGTCTAACTGATCGGCTATCTATTTTTTTTGCTTTTTCTATGATGGTGATATCTTCTTGATAAGTTAGATTGGATTTTAAATTTTTAGTGATTTTATCGATGCTGGAAAAATATGAGGTGATGGTTTGAATCCATGATTGATCAAATTGTTTGGATTCTTGATATTTATGTTGGGATATTTGATGTTGACCCTTATTAAATGCCTCATAAAAAACCGATGGAAAGTCGGTTTCTAATTCTAGTTGGTCTAGCGTGTTTATAAAGATGTCATAAAATAAGCCTAAGTCATATCTTCTTTTCATAGTCCCTCGTTATAGTTGTTTTTGGTATTGCGCAATGAGTTTTCTGCTTTCTTTGAATTCTTTTTTACCAAAGGTTTTATCTAAAAATTGGAGTAGTTGTTCTAATTCTGGTTGTAGGAAAGCAATGTTTAAGCTTTCAAATTTTCTAATGATTTTTCGTGCGACTATATAGTCTAGTCCGTCTATTTCTTTTTGACCACAAGCAACGTATACTGGCACAAATGTTTTGATTTGTTTCATGATACGGTTACCAAAGGTGATTTGAAACTTTTCGGTGATAAAATGATCTAGTTTGGTTAAATCATCGATGGTTTTTAAGCTTAAGGCATGTTCTTTTTCTGCTTGTTTAAATAGTGTATCTAAATATTCATAAGTCATTTGAACTCCACTGGTCATTTGTGCATCGATGTATTCTGCTTTTTTGTTCATTTCAATAGATGATGCTCTATCATATACTTTATCAGTGATGGTAAAGGTTGAGTCATCTTTATTGGCTGTACCGATGAACCATACGTTTTGTGGTAATAAGAGTTTTCCATTTCTTAAATGAATTGGATCGCCTGGTATTTGGTCTGGAGTGATGTCTATGAGCCATTCTTTTGGATCGGGTAGTTCCATGATAGATAGGAATTCAGCAAAATAGTATTCTACTCTAGCTAGGTTCATTTCATCTAGGATAATTAGGTTAATATCGGTACGATAGGTGGTTTCATAAATAGCTTTAAGGAAATCTGTTTCATTAAAGCGTTTGGTAAATTCATTGAGATAACCTATCATCTCTGCTCTATCTCTCCATGAGGGTTGAACTGAGATGATG
>JAAYQV010000056.1 GCA_012519065.1 Phytoplasma sp. | reverse complement strand
TGGTACCGATGGCCGGACTCGAACCGGCATGGATTTCTCCGCTTGATTTTGAGTCAAGTGCGTCTGCCATTTCGCCACATCGGCATTTCTAAATAGTATTATAGCACTATTTCCTTTCTTTTAACATGGTTTTTTATGTTTTTTAATCGTTTTTTATATGATACAATAAGATTATCTAAAGGGGGGATTGTTTTATGAATGACAACAACGAGAAAGTTCCATATGATCCTAATGAAGGCACATTAGAAACAATTAAGGCAAGGCCTGTCACAATCAAGAAGGATTATCCTTTTTTTAATAGGAACATTTTTTTTAGAATAACTTCATTTGTTATCATTTGGTTTTTTAAAATTTTTGTAGAAATCCTTTATGCTCGTATTTTTATGGGTTTTAGAGTTAAAAACAAAAAATACTATAAATCTGTTAAGAAGGAAAGTTTTATGGCTATTTCTAATCATATTCATCCACTAGATACTTTTTTGATTGGGACTACTTTTTTGCCAAAAAAACTTTATGTACTCATGAGAGAATCAAATTTAGGCGTTCCATTTTTTGGTAGAATCATGCGTCTTGCTGGTGGTGTACCTATTCCTACAAAAAAGGATGCTTTTGTACAATTATTAAGACAGATTCCTGAGACTGCTAAACGTAAAGAAGCTATTTTAATGATGCCAGAGACTGCTTTGCGTATGTATTATGTGGGTATTAGACCATTTAGTAATGGTGCTTTTAAAATTGCATTAAGTAATACGAATCTTATTTTACCTTCTGTTTATATTTATAAGAAACCTAAAGGTTTGATGAAGTACTTAAAAAAGAAGCCTTATATACACCTTCATTTCTTAGAGCCTATTAAAATAGTTTCTCAAGGAAAAAATCATGAAACGATTAGCTATTATAATGAATACACTAATCAATTAATGACTGATTATTTTAATAAACATAGCGACTTACAACCAGAAGAAAAAAAATAGAGCTGATGATATGAACCCCAATAGTTGGACCAAGCAAGAATGGAAAGACTAATGGGGTTTTTATTATGAAATTAAATTTAAAAGATAAACTAGACATCATAGATTTATACAAAGAAGGAATGCCACAATCTTTAATAGCAATCAAATATAATGTAAGTGAATCAACCATATGGATACTTACAAGGCAATATAGAGAGCATGGAAGATCGTCATTTAGTGAAAAGGGTAAAAATATTAAATATAGGCCAGAATATAAGCTAGAGATAGTAAATAGAATATTAAACGGTGAATCAAAGTCATCAATAGCTGCAGAAGTTAAAATAAACGTTGGTCAAATCTATTCTTGGTATAAAAAATATAAGACTTTAGGTTATAATGGATTAAAACAAGATTTAAGAGGCGCACATATGAAGAAAAATAAACCTATTAAACCTAAAGGTAATCTTACTAAAGATGAAGAAATTAAATATTTAAAAGAAAAAAACGAACAACTAGAAATGGAACTAGATCTTTTAAAAAAGTTGAACGCCTTGGTTCGACAAAGGAAAGAGCCACCAAAGGCGAAAAAATAAGAGTTATCTATGAATCAAGGCATAAATATCAATTAAACAAAATGTTAAAGTTCTTTGAAATAAGTAAATCAACCTACTTCTACAATATTAACAACTATGAAAATCCTGATGTTGATTTAGAATTAAAAAATCTTATTAAAGAAATCTTTAATAAGCATAAATCAAGATATGGTTATAGAAGAATTACACTAGAATTAAGAAACAAAGGATTAGTTATTAACCATAAGAGAGTTAAAAGATTAATGAGCCAGTTAGGCTTATACGGATTAACTCCTAAAGCTAAATATAAATCATATAAAGGTGAAGTTGGTAAAACCGCTAATAACAAGTTATTGGTTAAAGTAGTTGATGAAGTTAAACATACTACTACTATGAAGAGAAACTTTAAAACAACTAAAGTAAATGAAGTTTGGTTAAGTGATGTTACAGAGTTTCATATACCCGCAGGTAAGCTTTACTTATCACCGATCCTAGACCTTCATAATCGTGAAATAGTCTCATTTAACGTATCAAAGTCTCCAAGCTTCATTCAAACAAAAGATATGTTAAATAAAGCTTTTGATAAATATAACAATTTAGAAGGCTTAATATTTCATACTGATCAAGGTTGGCAATATCAAATGTATCAATTTATTAAATCGTTAAAAGATAAAAATATTATTCAAAGTATGTCTAGGAAAGGTAACTGTTTAGATAATTCACCAATGGAGAATTTCTTTGGCAAACTTAAAAATGAAATGTTTTATGGTAATGAATATAAATTTAAAACTCTCAATCAATTAGAATTAGCTATTAAAGAATATATTCATTACTATAACAATGAAAGAATTACAGTAAAATTAAAAGGATTGACTCCTGTTCAATTTAGAAATCAATCCTTTAATGGCAGTATGTAGAATTATATGGTTTATATAGGCTTTGAAATATTATATGGTTATAATTAAATAAAAAAGAAGGCTTCTTAATGTTACTATATTATTGAACAATAATTAAAACGAAAGGAGCCTTC
>JAAYQV010000055.1 GCA_012519065.1 Phytoplasma sp. | reverse complement strand
GGCGAATTTTTAGGAGAAAGACAAAGTGGGTATCTAAAATATAACTATTTAGATTTAACACAGGATTTAAATATTTTAATTCAAGCAAGAAAAGATGTAGAAAACTACATATAAACCAAATGCTAAACATGATATAATACAAATAGATGTAAGAAAAGAGGTAATTACTATGATAAGATTAGCAATCGATGCTATGGGGGGAGACCATGCACCAGAACAAATCATCAAAGGAACATTAAAAGCACTGTCTGAGTTTAAAGATATTACAGTTATTTTATATGGCGATGAAACTAAAATGGCACCTTACTTAACGCCTCATGACAGACTAGAAGTGGTACACACAGATAAATATTTAGATATGGGTGAACAAGATCCAGTCAGTCAATTTAGAAAAAACAAAGATGCTTCTATGTTTTTAGCAATGAAAGCAGTCAAAGAAGGAAAAGCAGATGCCATTGTTTCTGCTGGTCCAACACAAGCTTTAGTTGTGGCAGGACATTTAATTATTAAAAGACTTCCAACAATGAAAAGAGTAGCTATAGCGCCAATGATACCATCTTTAATTAAAGGTAAATCTACTATTTTACTAGATGGTGGTGCAAACGTTGATTTAAAAGCAGAGCACTTAGAAGAATTAGCTGTTTATGCAACAGTTGTTGCAAAAGCTTTATTACATGTTAAAAATCCTCTAGTTGGTCTTTTAAATATTGGAACAGAAGAAGGTAAAGGCAGAGCGTTAGATATAGAAACTTACGCCCTACTTAAAGAAAATCCTAACATCAATTTTTTAGGTAACGTAGAACCTAAAGAAATGTTAGAAACCAAAGCAGATATCTTATTAAGTGATGGTTTTACTGCAAATATTGCTATGAAAAGCGTCGAGGGAACTGCTAAATCACTAGCAAGTTTACTTAAAGAACAACTAACAAGCAGTTTTTTTAAAAAACTAATTGTAGGATTGTTCTTAAAAAAATCATTAAAAGCATTTAAAAAAGCATTAGACCCAAATGAAATTGGTGGAGCAATGATAGCAGGATTACAAAACATAGTCATCAAAGCACATGGATCATCTAATGATTATGCATTTTATAATGCAATCAGACAAGCAAAAGAATTGGTTGAAGCAGATGTTATAGGTAAGGTAACATCTTTATTAGAAACAAATGCAAAAACTGTTTGATCTACTTCAAATAAAACCTAAAAACCTTTCATTATACCAAAGAGCCCTTACCCATAGTTCATATGCTAATGAACATCAAACGGAAAATAATGAGAGACTAGAGTTTTTAGGAGATGCAGTCATTGATTTATATATGGCTGAACACTTATATATGACTGAAAAATCTGATGAAGGTGTGATGACTAAAAAACGTGCACAAGCAGTTTGTGAAGAAGCTTTAGTTTTATATGCTGAAAAAATAGAATTACAAAATTTTATTTTATTAGGCAAAGGAGAAAAGGCAAAGGGATTGAAAAAAAGTATCTTAGCAGATGCTTTTGAAGCTCTTTTTAGTGCAATTTATCTGGATTTAGGATACCTAGCAGCAAAAAGTGTTTTCCAACGAATTGTCTTACCACATTTAGACTTAATAGAAAACATTAAAGACTATAAAACCAAATTACAGGAATTAGTTCAAGCAGATAAAAGAACGATCACATACCAAATTGTCAGTGAAAAAGGTCCTGCACATAACAAAATATTTTTAGCAGAAGTTTATTTAGAATCTATTT
>JAAYQV010000054.1 GCA_012519065.1 Phytoplasma sp. | reverse complement strand
GTGACAACCTTTTTTATCATAAAACGTATTTTCTTCTTGAATTAACATAAACTAAATCATTACTTAAAATCAAATAGATACCATTAAATGCAACATCCTCAATGATCTCATCAACGGGCTTTGTTAGATCTTCAATACTTTTTTCTTCCCAAATTAAGTGAACCAGTTCAGGTTTATCGATAAAGGGATTTCGATTACCTTGTGGTGTAATCTTTTTTCCAGAAGGATCTTTAACATCACCAGAATAGATAATATCGTTTCTTCTCATTTCAAACTCATCAACCGGATCTTCTTTATGCCATTGGATTAATAAAGACATCTTACCACTATAAGCACCCTCTGGGGTTTCGTTAGTAGCAGCATTATTTTTTAAAAGATTTTCATCATCAGTTAGACTTAAAACATCATACATAATCGTCATATAAAATAAAATACGAGCAACATCACCTTTATGTTCATCACCAGGATAAAAAGCATGAGTTCCAATGGTTTTAGCATCACCACTACCTGAGTCAAAAAAACGATTAGAACGTGTTTGATTGATGCCTGTAATTGCTCTTAGGTTATGTAAGTCAGAACCTTGATTCTTATGATGGTTTTCTACTCTTGGAATCCCAAGTTTTGAGTTTGGCCAAACATGCTCTCTTTGCCATGCACCATCTCCTTTTCCAATCCACTCTGTAGCAATCTTATCATTATCATAAATCCCTCTGACAGACTTAAAATCATCCTTAGGATCTCTATCACTAAGTTCTAAAACATATCTAGCATCTCCATAACTAACGGGTTGATAAACATTTAAAATATTTTTTAGTTCAAGTACCAGTTCATCAGAAGTTAAATTTTTAATTGAAGCATAATATTGTCCTTCATCTAAACCAGTTTCTTGATAATAGTAAAATCCATCCTCATTTTGTTCATGGACACCGGCAGTAAATCCAGGTTGACTGTTTTGCTCAAATAAGAAATTTAAATAACCTTGTGAATATAATAAATAAGTTACACCTACTATTACGATTAATAGTAAAATAAAACTAAATTTAACGGCCTTTGGTGCTTTTTTGAATTGTTTCTTTGCTTTTTTTAATACTTTTTTCTTTTTACTCATGATAAACCTCCGAATATAGTACATTGATTATAACATGTGTCAATTAAGATATAAAGTTGTAAAAAGAGATTAAATATGAGAAAATAAGAAGACAAATAGGAGGGGATTTGAATGAAGAAAATTGATTTAACAGAATATAATCTTTCTGATAAAGTTATAAAGAAAATAAAACAACTAAGAAAAATTAAACAATTTTTATTAATCAACATGTTACTTTTTATTATATATACCTTAATAAGTGCATTATTAAAATTTGACAACACATTTAAAATCATTGGTCTAGCAACCATTGGTACATTATTGGTAATAGTAATAGTTATTTATTATGTCCAATATAAAGAATTAATTACTTTAGTAGCAAAGGATGGAGCATAACATGATTAAAGGCATTATTTTTGACTTAGACGGAACACTTTTAGATACAGTAGAAGATATTAAAGACAGTTTAAATCATATTCTAGCAAAAAATCACTTTCCTATACTAACAACCGAACAAGTTAAAAAAAACTTAGGAAACGGTGCTAAAGCATTGGTTAGAGCCTCTATTTTAGAAAAAATAGAAGAAGAAAAATTAAATAAAGTATTTTTAGAATATTCAAACTATTATAATATAAACAATAATATCAAAACAAAGCCATACCCATTTATTTTAGAATTGTTAGAAACACTAAAAAAAGAAAATTACCTACTAGCCATTGTTTCTAATAAAGATCAAAGTGGTGTAGATACACTAAATAAAAACGTCTTTAAAGGCTTAATTGATGTTGCCCTAGGCGAGAATAAAGGTGTGCCACTAAAGCCATCACCAGAGGCAATATACACCGCCTTAAATCAAATGGGGTTAACACATGAAGAGGTATTATATGTTGGAGATACTGAAGTGGATATGCAAACAGCTCAAAATGCACAGTTAAAATCTGTTGCTGTCACCTGGGGGTTTAGAAAAAAAGAAGATTTAAATGTTCTTAATCCGGATTATATGGTAGACCATCCACTTGAGATTTTAGAAATCTTAAAAAGATAAAGGAGAACGTAGTGAAACTAATAGAACTTAAAAATATTTCAAAATATTATCGTTCAGAAGAAGTTGTATCTTTAGGTATGAAAGATGTTTCTTTAAGTTTTAACTTAGGTGAATTCATTGGAATTACAGGGCCTTCAGGCTCTGGGAAATCAACCTTATTAAATGTTGTTTCAGGTCTGGATTCATATGATGAAGGTGAAATGTATATCAATGGAGAAGAAACTTCTCATTTTACCATTTCAGACTGGGAAAATTTTAGAGGTAAAAACATTGGTTTTATTTTTCAAAACTATAACATCATTGACTCATATACCGTACTTCAAAATGTGATGTTAGCATTAGAGGTTTCTAATATCCCTAGACACTTAATCAAAGAAAGAGCTTTAGAGTTAATTGATCGTGTGGGGTTAACAAAACATAAAAATAAAAAAGCGACTAAACTTTCTGGAGGGGAAAAACAAAGATGTGTCATCGCTAGAGCGCTGGCAAAAGATTGTCCTATTATAGTTGCAGATGAACCGACAGGAAATTTAGATAGTACAAGCGGGCAAAGTGTAATGGAGTTATTATATGAACTTTCAAAAGATAAATTAGTTTTAGTTGTTACACATAACTTTAGTGAAATTGCGCCATACGCGACAAGAAGAATTCAAATGAATGATGGTTATGTAGAGTCAGATGTTATTTTAAAAAGTACAGAGACAGTAAAAACAAATCATACAGAGATGTCAATAACTAATAAAATGTCATTAAAAAATAATATTAGATTTTCACTTAGAAATCTTTTTGCAACACCCAAAAAGTTTTTCTTATTTATTGTTTTGCAAATATTGGTGATGTTTTCACTAGTTTCATATTATGGGAATATTCTTTATAATGTAGAACAAAATAGTAACTTATTCATTCAAACAACAGCCACAGAAAGAAGAGTCAGGGTCAAAAACAAAAATAATGAATTGATTAAAACTGGGCAATATGAAGGCATTTTATCTATATATGATAACAGTGAGTTTTTTTATGATTCAGCCAGTCTTTCTATTGTAAGCTCAACTGATAGTTGGGGGGCTAAATATATTTATAAAAGAGCTTCGTATGATGAGCTTAGTATCGATCTACAAAGTAAAATGATTGGTCTAAATGACGTTGTTTTAACCAAAGATTTAATGGAAGACCTTAAAGAAGAAAGGTATACGTTAATGATAGGTGACGGCGATTTGATGCAACAAATGGATCTAAATATTGTTGGAGTGGTTAAAGGTGAATCAACGATTTACTTTAGTTCATCTTTTTTATCTCAAACACCAACTATTTTAGAAAATCAGTATCAGTCTATTGTTTTTAAAAATAGACAAGCAGCAGAAAAATTCATCCAGCAAGTAGATAAAACTGAAAATATCATCTTATATGAATATACAAATATTAATGAATTTTCAAAAATACAAAACATAATCATCGTTGGCTTTATGGGTATGGGATTTATTTTAATTGCTATTTTCTTATATTTTATTATTTTAGTGGTACTTAAAAATGTAATGAGTTCTAGAAAAAAAGATTTCGGTATTTTCAGATCCATAGGTATTAATAAATCTACACTAGGTAAAACAATTGTGATAGAACAATTATTTCTTTCTTTGGTTTCCTTTGTTTTAACGATGATTTTCTTCTACATTAAAGATAATGTTTTAAATACTGGTAAAAGCAGCATCTATGACTCTATCAATTTTAATCAATTAATTTTATTACTCGTCATTTTCTTTATATTAGCAGCTAGACTAGCTATCAATTTCAACAAAAAAATATTTAATATTTCAGTTATTGAAACTTTAACAGAAGGTAGGTCAGGCGAATGATAAAACTTAAAAATATTGATAAAACCTATCATAAAAATAAAGCAAACGCACTACATGTTATCGATGATACTAGTTTAGAACTACCTAATAAAGGCTTAGTGGTGCTACTTGGTAAATCAGGTAGTGGAAAAACCACTTTATTAAACGTCTTAGGCGGACTAGATAAAGCAGACAAAGGAGAAATCGATTTTTTTGGAACAAGTATGACTAAATACAATGCCAAAAAATGGGATCAAATCAGAAGTCAAGATATTGGTTATATCTTTCAAAACTACTATCTTTTACCAAATCTTTCAATTTTTCAAAATATTTCCTATGTTTTAAAAATGATTGGCATTGAAGATGAAGAAGAAATCAAAGAAAAAGTTTCTTATGTTCTTAAAGCTGTGGGTTTATTTCCTTACCGTAGAAAAAAAGCATTACAGTTATCTGGTGGGCAACAACAAAGGGCCGCTATCGCTAGAGCGTTGGTTAAAAATCCTAAAGTAATTATAGCCGATGAACCAACTGGAAACCTAGATAGTAAAAACACAGTTGATATTATGAATATCTTAAAAGTGGTTTCAAAAGATAGATTGGTTGTATTGGTCACTCATGATGAAAAAATTGCTGAGTACTATGCAGATCGAATCATTCGTATTAAAGACGGTAAAGTGATGTCTGATGAGTCTAATCAGACATCTGTAGATCATGATTTGAAATCAGATGATGCCATTTATCTTAAAGATTTAAAGGCATTAGCCAAAGTAAATGATGGTTCTTTAAAAGCTAGTTATTACTCAGATCAAGAGGAAATTATAGATTTAAATATTAATCTTGTACTAAAAAATAACACCCTTTATATCGATCTTAATGACTTTAAAAATAGAGTTGTTATTTTAGATGAAGAAAGCCCTCAAGTCATTAAAGATGAGCATTATAAACCTAAAACAAAACAAGAAGTAACTGAGACTAAATTTGATGCCAAAATATTAGAAAAAAAGCAACAAACTCATGCCAAAAAACTACATTTTAATTTAAAAAAAGTCTTACTTAATATCGTAGAAAGATTAACTAGTATTAGTAGAAGAGGAAAATTCGTCATTCTAAGTCTCTTTTTAGCAGGTGGGTTTTTAGCTTTTGCAACAAGTATACTCACTCAGTTTTATTTACCTAGACCAGAAAAACAATTAACTTGGAGCCCTTCTTATGTGAGGGTAGAACCAGAAAGAACCTATGGACAAATTAATAACAGTTTCTATGATTATCTTAATCAAAATGAACAATTAAGAAATAATATTGCTATTTC
>JAAYQV010000053.1 GCA_012519065.1 Phytoplasma sp. | reverse complement strand
GTTAGTTTTAGCCTTAATATGTAAAATTTTCTTGCAATAGAGGCTAAAAAATGCTATATTATACTTGCTGTATTTTAAAACCATTTAAGGAGTGAACAGATAAATGAAACAAACAAAAACACTTAAGAAGTTCGCAATGTTATTAATCGCAACGTTAAGTATATTCATCTTAGCCTCATGTTCTTCAGGAGATAAAACTCCATACGGAAGTATTAGCGCAGATACTACTTACATTGAGATTAACAACCAGAAAGTAACTCAAAAAGAATTATATGATGTTCTACGTTTTAACGCAACAGATCACATTTTAAATCTTTTTGACAAACAAACTTTCAAAGATGAACTGGATTCAATTGACTACGAAAAGGACGAAGATTTAATTCAAATAGAAAAATCAGTTAACAGCACTATTTTCGGTCAAAAAGAATTAAAAGCTATTGCGAAGCTTAGTGAGGTAAACATCGCTAAATCAATCGCTAAATATGTGGATAATAGAAAATTAGTTGATCCATCAGTTAATGTCAATGATTTATTAACACATATAAACGATGTTGTTACAACTGCAATTGATACTTATAACAACGCCGGACAAGCAGAGCAAGAAGAATTAAACAAAACTTATGTCTTTGGCTATAAAAAAGAGTTGTTAGAAGTTTATGAATTAGCTTACGCACAAAGATTATTTGCAAAAAAACAATTAGATAAAATACAAGAAGAAAACAAAGATAAAGAAAAACCAGATGCAAACTATGTATCCGAAGAAAGTATCGTTGCTCGTTATAATTCAAATTATAAAGGCAAATTTACTTCTATTTCTTCACTAATTATTAGATTCAAGAGTGACAGCGAAGCTGAGTTAGCAAGATATATGACTGGCATTAAAGCAAACACTCAAGGTAACTGGTATCAATTACCAGATGTATCTGATAAAGATACGTTAAATGCAATCATGACTTCACCAAATGGTAAAGCTCAAGAAAAAGCAAAATCTGTTATCGAAGATAAAAATATTAATTACCAAAAATTCTTAAACAATAATCAAGGTATTTTATTCACTTCAGCTGAATATAAAACATTCTATGATTCATATGTATTAAATACTGAAGATGATGCATTACTATCAGATGATGAAGTCTTAGCTAAATTTGTTGAGATTTATAACTACTTAAATGAGACTTCTTATGATGCAACAGATTTAGAAACTTTAAAAAATGATTTTACATTCACTTATTCTGATTCTTTATTCTCAACAAACTCAAGTTTAAGAGATGCAGTTTACGCTTTAAGAAAATCTATTGCTGATGAAAATGAGGAAGACGCTGAAGCAGTAAACCCTTATTCAAAAGGAACTAACTCATACGGTGGTACTAGATTCTTACTTTACTTCTTTGATATTGAAGAAGATACAAATATTTTAATTACTGTACCTGATGAAGATTCAAAAGATAAAGATGCTGAAAAAGAAATCTTTAATGACACAGAGTTAGCAAAAGAATATCACGATAAAATTCTTGCTGAATTATTAGAAGAAAAACTTTCATCTTCATTTATTTCAGCTCAAATTGATGAATTATATGAAGAAGCTAAATTTACTATCTATGATCCATTGATTAGAACTATTTTCAATTTTGATAAAGACATCACTTCAAAAGGTGGCTTTAAAGATAACGATACGTTAGCTACTTTAACACTAAAATCACATGGAAAAGATCTTAATGTCTCTATTTTAGTAGATGACTTATACAACGAATTAGAAAAAATTTATGGTATGTCAACTGCTATTGATAAAATCTTTAATCAAATGCTTTTATCTTCTGATAAATACACTGTTTCTGCTGAGAAACGTAAAGAATTAGAAGATGCCTTTAAAAACGTTTTAAATAACTTCTCATCAGATCAACTTGCTAGTTCAGGATTCCCTAAATCTATGGGTCAAAAAACATTCTTATTAGTTGCATTTAATGCTAAATCTAATAAAGAAGCGTTTGAAAAACAATATATTTTAAGTGAATTAAGAAGTCAATATGAAAAAGATTTAGAAGGCACATTTGAAAATGCTAGCATTTATAAAAAATTCGCACAAATTGCAGGTAAAGCTTATACTGAAAATAAAGGTGCATCTGTTAGCCACTTATTAGTTTATGTAGACCTAGACTTCGATGGTAGCCCAGATGATCCTTCAACCTTAACTCCTGAGCAACGAGCTTTATTTACAACTCCAGATGTTAAATACGGTATTAATGGTGAAGATGTAGATGCTATTACAGGATTAATCAACTTAATTAAAGAAGCTGCTAAATCATATTCTACTATCACTACTGGTATCTCATCTGTTGTTAGCAAATATAATAGTGGTACAAGATTTGAACTCTTACCAGGTTACTTAGACTATGCATTAGAAAACAAATTTGTTGTTTTCCAAAAATTAGGATTACAAGTTAAATATGAGTCACTTGGAAATGTTACTAACGAAACTAATTTCCCAACTTCTTCTTCTGGATTAGATACAACATTCTATAACTACGTTATGACAGATGTACTAGATTACTTCTCTGCAGAAGACTTTAACGAAGCAAACTTACCACATGTATTCACAACACCTAGAAGCACTGATAACACAACTGCATTAGGTTTAGAAACTGCATTTGGTTGGCATACCTTAATTGGTACTGCATCATTTAAAGGTTCTTCAGCAATCTCTGAATCAGAAAGTGAATTATACACTTCTGAATTTACAGATCCAACCATTACTGATAAAGAAGTATTCTTAAAAGCTTATAATGAAGAAGATACTTTAACTTACCAACAAATTGCTATTTATCTAAAAGAATCAGGAGAAGCAACCGGAGTTGAAAGTTTACCATCAAGTGTACAAACTGCAATCACTACTTACTTCACTCCAGTAAAAAACCTATATGATTCAGATAACATGAGCCTATACTTATCTTTAAGATTTGTATTTGGCGGTGACTACACTATTAAAAATGGAGTTGCTGGTCTTCAAGAAAGATT
>JAAYQV010000052.1 GCA_012519065.1 Phytoplasma sp. | reverse complement strand
GTAAAAATGAACAAATCCTCCTAGGAGCCACTGGAACAGGAAAAACCTTTACCATGGCTAACCTAATTGAAAAAATGAATAAAAAGACTTTAATCTTAGCTCATAACAAAACACTTGCAGGACAACTTTACGGAGAACTTAAAGCTTTATTTCCTGAAAATAGAGTAGAATACTTCATTTCTTATTACGATTATTTCCAACCTGAAGCATATGTTGTCTCAAGTGATACTTATATTGAAAAAGACTCATCGATTAACGATGAGATAGATGAGATGCGACATAGCGCTGTAGCATCCTTACTATCACATGATGATGTCATTGTGGTTGCTTCTGTATCCTGTATTTATGGGATAGGAGATCCAGATGATTATAAAAATGCTACCATCTTTCTTCGTGTAGGCGAGGAGTACGGAAGAAATCATTTATTACACAACTTAGTAGAATTACAATATCAAAGAAACGATATCGACTTTCATAGAGGAACCTTTAGAGTTAGAGGTGATTCTGTGGAAATCATTCCTGCCTCAGAAAGAGAAAACGGTATTAGAGTTTCTTTTTTTGGTGATGAAATAGAAGAAATTAGATATTTTGATGTTCTAACAGGTGTTTCAACTCAAGCAACCAGCTTTGTAACATTATATCCAGCAACCCTTTTTATGACCAATAAAGAAAAACTAAAAGAAAGTATCAGAAGAATTAAAAATGAACTTCAAGAACAAATTCATTATTTTCAAAGTAACAATCAACTTCTTGAAGCTCAACGCATAGAAATGCGTACTAAATACGATATAGAAATGTTAGAAGAACTAGGCTATTGTAGTGGTGTTGAAAACTACGCAAGACACATTGCCTTAAAAGAAGCAGGTGAAACTCCTGCAACATTAATCGACTTCTTTGGAGATGATTTCTTAATGGTCATTGATGAATCACATGTAACTATCCCACAAGTTAGAGGCATGTACTTTGGAGACCGTTCTAGAAAAGAAACATTGGTTAATCATGGTTTTAGATTACCAAGTGCACTAGATAATAGACCACTAACATTCCATGAGTTTGAAGAAAAACTAGATAAAATCGTCTACCTATCGGCAACCCCTGGTGATTATGAATTAAACAAACAATTACCAATCATTGAACAAATCATTAGACCGACTTATCTATTAGATCCAGAAATAGAAGTCAGACCTTCAAAAGGACAAATAGATGACCTATATTTTGAAGTTAAAAAAAGAATAGAATTAAACGAAAGAGTTTTAATTACTACACTAACCATTAGAATGAGTGAAGACCTAACTTCTCATTTTAAAGATTTAGGCTTAAAAGTCGCTTATTTACATAGTGAGATTAAAGCCTTAGAAAGAATAGAAATCCTTAGAGACTTAAGACTAGGTAAATACGATGTTTTAATCGGAATTAACCTTTTAAGAGAAGGTCTAGACTTACCAGAAGTTTCGTTAGTTGCTATATTAGATGCTGATAAACAAGGCTTTTTAAGAAGCGAACGAAGCTTAATTCAAACCATTGGTAGAGCCGCAAGAAACGTTTCAGGTAAAGTTATTATGTATGCGGATAAAATGAGTGATGCGATGGAAAAAGCGATTAATGAAACCAACAGACGTCGTCAAATTCAAGCAGAATATAATCATAAACATCAAGTAGAACCACAAGGTATTAGAAAAGATATTAGAGATGGTATTTCAATTAAGGTTGAAGCCAAAGAAGAAAAGAAACAAAAGAAACTCACTAAAAAAGAGTTGATGTTAGAAATAGAAAACTTAGAAATTCAAATGAAAGAAGCTGCCAAGCAATTAGATTTTGAAAAAGCAGCCGTCTTAAGAGACATCATATTAGAACTGAAAGCAGAGGGCATATAAATGGGTAATTGGGATTTAACAAGTTTTTATCAAGGGTTTGATGAAACCTATCAAAAAGACATAAATAAAATTGAAGCATTAGTTAAAGAGATTAAAACATTAATTAAAAACAAAGATCAATACGATGCTATCTATTTGATTGAGTCTTACTTAAGACTAGAGGAAAAATTAACGGTTTTAGTTAAAACAGTTTATAGTTATGCTAGTTTAACATCAGCAACTGATGTTAATAACCAAGAAGCATTAAGCTATTTAGCTCAAATCCAAAACATCTTAAGACAAACAACAGAAGAAGATGTGATTTTCACTAGAGTTTTAAAAGATGTGAATCTAGAAAAATTAGCAGAAAAAAGTCAATTAATTAAAACATATTTATTTAACTTAAATCAGATCAAAGAAAGTGCTAAACACTTATTATCAGAAAAAGAAGAAATTCTGTATGCCAGATTAAGTGAATTAGGCTCTGGTTCATGGTCTAGACTACAAAGTATGGCAACAGCTAACTTAAATGTCTTATACGAAGAAGAAAACATTACGTTAAGTGAAGTTAGAAACCTTGCTTATGATTATGACCCAAAGGTAAGAAAAAAGGCTTATGAAGCAGAATTAAAAGCATATGAACAAGTAGAAGACTTTGTAGCATTAGCATTAACTAATATTAAAAGAGAAGTTAATGTGATGTTAGAATTAAGAGGATATGAATCAGCCTTAGAAAAAACTTTAATTCAATCTAAAATGAAAAAAGAAACACTAGAGGCAATGATTGAAGCTATTTATGAATATCAGCCTTATTTTGAACAATATTTAGAAGCTAAAGCTAAAAGCTTAGGTCATCAAAATGGCTTACCATTTTATGATTTATTTGCCCCAATGGGGAAACTAGAAAAAACCTACACATATGATGAGGCTCAAACATTAGTTAAAGAAGCATTTTATGGGTATAGTCAAAAACTAGGTGACTTTGCTAAAAAAGCCTTTGATAAAAACTGGATTGATGTCTATCCTAAAAAAGGAAAAAGAGGCGGAGCTTTTTGTAGCAACCAGCCACAAATAAATGAATCACGTATTTTAACCAACTTTACAGGGAGTCTATCTGATTGCCTAACCTTAGCACACGAACTTGGACATGGATATCACGGAGAAGTGATTGCTTCAAATCAGCCATTACATTGGAGTTATCCAATGCCTTTGGCAGAAACAGCAAGCATCTTCTGTGAAGCCATCATTAATGATCATTTATTAAAACAAATTGATAAAAAAGAAGAACGTTTATCTATTTTAGAAAACTCAGTTCAAGACGCAACACAAGTAGTTATCGATATTTTATCTAGATTCTTATTTGAAGAAAAAGTATTTAGCACAGCCAATAGACCCATTTCAAAACAAGAAATGAAACAATTTATGATAGATGCACAAACCAAAGCTTATGGTAAAGGATTAGATCCAGAATATCTACATCCTTACATGTGGCTAAATAAGGGGCACTATTATAGTGCAGGATTAAGCTACTATAATTTCCCATACGCATTTGGTCTACTCTTTGGAAAAGGTCTATACGCTCAATATTTAGAAAACAAAGAAGTATTTATTAAACAATATGATGATCTATTAAGATTAACAACCAAAGCAAGCGCAGAAGATGTTGCATTATCTATGGGTATTGATATTACGAAAAAAGAGTTTTGGTTAAACTCTTTAGAAATGATTAAAAAAGATATAGAAGAAGTTATAACTTTATTAAAATAAAATAGGGGAAGTATAAAACTAAAGGGGAGTTTTATAAAGGTGAATGTCAATGGATAATATTAAAAATAGAAGATTACGAAGTTTAATCGGTTCAATGTTTATAGATGCCATCGGAATCTCATTAACATATTTATTAGTTATTGCAACTTTAATTACATTAAATCTTGAAGTAGAAAGAACACAATTAATGATTGCATTACCAATCATTATCATCCTACATTTATTAGCCTTTTATTTAATAGGGGTTTATAAAATGTTGGTGTCACTATTTGGATTTGAAGATTTCTTAAAATTAGCAGCCTCTATTGTGGGGATTAATATTTTAATTGTTCTCTTCATTGCCTTAACAAAAAGTGAGTTTATGTATAAAACCAGTTATATATATATCACCATCACAGAAGTATTTATTTTATCTATACCAAGAGTTGTAAACCGCTTTATCATGTATTTTAGAAGACAATTTACAGTTATCAAAACGGTTAATAAGAAAGTCATCATCTTTGGTGCAGGATATGTTGGAGAAAGACTGTTAAAAGAAATTTACCGAGAAAAAGAACTCACAATGAAGCCAGTGGCTTTCATTGATGAGGATCAAGGAAAAACGGGTAAAAGAATCATGGGCGTACCGATTATTGGCTCTATTGATAAACTAGAAGAAGCTATTGTGAAATATAAAGCGGAAGAAGTGGTCATTGCTATTAATCATATTACCAATCAAAAAGTTAATCAGATTGCAGAAATTGCTTTTAAGCATCACCTTAAAATGAGAAGATTCATCGGAATGACCAGCGTAGATGAAGAAAGTAGTGCCGTTATTTTAAAAGATGTTAAGATTGAAGACTTACTTAATCGAAAAGAAATTACACTTGAAAACGATAAAATTGAAGAATTTATTAAAGATGAAGTCGTTTTAGTTACCGGTGGTGGTGGTTCAATAGGTAGTGAATTATGTCGACAAATTGCCCAATTAAACCCAAAACAGCTCATTATCTTTGATATTTATGAAAACAACGCTTATGACATCCAACAAGAACTTTTAAGAAAATTTAAAAAAGAAGAAAAAGAATTGAATTTAAAAGTCATTATTGGAAGTGTATATAACTATGAAAGAATCAAAGACGTCTTTGAAACATATCATCCAACCATTGTGTTTCATGCCGCAGCTTATAAACATGTGCCGTTAATGGAAGATAGCGCTGTAGAAGCCATTAGAACCAATGTATTAGGAACACATAATACGGCTAAGTTATCTAATTTATATAAAGTTAAAAAATTCGTTTTAGTAAGTAGTGATAAAGCCGTAAGAAGTACCAATGTCATGGGAGCAACCAAAAGATATGCAGAGCTTATCATTGAAAATCAACAGGCACAATCTGACTTCACTAAATTTAGTGCTGTAAGATTTGGAAATGTGTTAGGTTCAAATGGGAGTGTGATCCCACTTTTTAAAAAGCAAATTGAAGATGGTGGCCCAGTCACAGTAACACATAAAGAAATTACTAGATATTTTATGACTATTCCAGAAGCTGTAGGATTGATTTTACAATCAGCAGTGTTTGCAGATGGTGGAGAAATCTTTGTTCTAGACATGGGAGAGCCAGTAAAAATATATACACTAGCCGAACAAATGATTAGTCTAAGTGGATATAAGCCACACCAAGACATTCAAATAGAAATTACTGGTTTAAGACCAGGTGAAAAGCTTTATGAAGAGCTTTTAGTAGATGTAAATAGTGATAATCATTGTAGAACATCTAATGAAAAAATATTCATAGAAAAAACACCAAAAATAGAAACAGATGCCTTAGAAATTGAATATATTAAAGAAAATATTTCTAAGTTAACAAACTGTGAAGCTAAAAAGTTAGTGGCTAAAGTAGTTACTACTTATCAAATAAAAGAATAAAAAAATAAGGTCACCCTAGGGTGACCTTTTTGATTGTTAAACGATTGGTTGTTCTTCTTTTTTAGAATGAGCAGCTTCTTTAATTAAGGCTGTAGAAGCCCCTAAAATCCCACCAAGCATACCCATAACGATAACCATTAAAATCATATTAAATTGCTTGTTTACATCATATTCAGAGTTATTATAAGGAATATATCTTGTATTTTCATTTAAGTAATCAATATAAAGTTCGTTATATTGATCAATGTATTCTTCAAATGTAGCAGCAATACTACTTAATTCTGAATCAAATGCAGCATTAATGTTTTCAGTGCCATGATCTATTATTTCTTGGTATCTAGCTTTATCAACTTTTAAGGTCTCATTTTCAATGATGCGCTCTGTAATTTCATCAAATATGATACTAGCTTCAATATTTTGCTTGTCAGCCATTAAATCATCGAATTTTAAAGTTAGAGCATCAATAATGCTTGTATTTAAATTAATGGTTTTATCTATAGAGCTAATTTTAAGTTTGGCATACTTAGCAGTTTCATTATAATTTTTAATAAAATTATTTTCATTTAGTTCAGCTTCTAAACTATCGACAAGTACTCTTTGAGTATACCAAGATCTAAAATCATTTAAAATCTTTTCAACTGAAATACCATCCAGTGTAATAGCACCATAAGAATTTATAATATTGCGATAAGCATTGTAAATCATGTTATATTGACTTCTAAAATTATCTAAAATTTCAAAATATGTTAACTCATCATAAGTGGTTGTGAGTTGTTCATTTTTATAGGTTTTAAAAGAACTATGAAGCAGGAAAGTATTGTTTTTTGCAATGCCATTTTGAACAATAGATTCATGTATAGCATTAGCAAAAACTTTGGCCAAATCTTTATTATTCTTAAATAAAGGAAGTGGTAAATCAAGTTCTAAATAACTATCTAGTATAACATCACTGTTATTTGCTTTATTAACGATATAAGAAACTTTAATACCATTTTCATCATCAGATAGTTTTTCAGCATCTAGATCTTTGAATCGCTCATCTTTTTCAATAATTGATGCGATAAAAGATTTTGAAGTTAAATCTCTGTAGTTAAACAAACTACCATCTACATATGTTTCTGTTTGCATATTTACAAAATTATAAACAAATTTATTATTTAATGTAGCACTTGATCGATTTAGAAAAAACAATATAAATGTTCCAAGAATAGTGATTAGCAAAGTAATGGCAATCACAAGGTATTTATTTTTCCAAATTCTATGCCATAGATCTAATAAACTAATTTCATCTTGCATTTGGTTTTCCATTAGAAACCTCCTAAAATATTAATGTAGACACATTATAACACATTAATTTAAATAGATAAAGACACATAAAGAAACAAAAAAAGGCATTTTACAAATAGAAAATAGACAATATGGTAAAATTCAAATAACAATCTTAAAAATAGAGAGACTAACTATTAGAAGTCAAGGGATTAAAGTGTTTAACAGAAAAAAACCTCATATTAAGGTTGATTTCAAAATATGAAGGGTATAATTAGCTACTTATTATACAACCTTAGTTAAATCAAAT
>JAAYQV010000051.1 GCA_012519065.1 Phytoplasma sp. | reverse complement strand
TACCTTTATCGATTAATTGACTCATAAATATAGGAACTAGTATTTCAAATAATACTTCTATTAAGATGAGTGGTGGAATGGTATATAATTCTTTTTTGACGGTTCTAAAATATTTAAATATTTTTCTCATTTTCTTCCTCCTTATCTACCCAAGTGTTGATTTTTTTAATGACTTTTTTTAGTGTTTCTTTTTCTTTTTCTAATAATAGGTCAGAGAGGCTTTCCTCCGTATTTTTAGTGGTTTGAATACTTTTTAAGGCCATTTGTTCGCCTTTATTGGTAAGAACAATTTTTCTTTTTCTTTTATCGTTTTCAGATTCGACTCGTTTAATGTATTGATTTTCAACCAAACTATCGATAAGACCAGTAACTGTTCCTCCTCTAATTTGAAAAGCTTGTTCAATATCTTTTTGATATGTTTTTTCATCTTTATGTCTATATAAATACATTAAGACTCTAGCTTGTCCGACATATAATCCATTTTTAGAATGTTTTTTATCTAGTAGTCTTTTAAGTTTATTGGTGATGATAAAAAGTTCTTTTATCATTTGTTCTTCTTCCATTATAATCACTCCTTTTAGTTAGGTACCTAACTATTATAAGACATTTATAATAAAAAGTAAACCAATTGATTTGGTTTACTTTATTATTTGTTTATATCCTTTTTTTAACTGGTTATTTCTTCTTTTTTTAGTAAAATTTCATAGGTTTGATCGATTGCCAATGCCCCTAAAGGTGCGGTAAATAAAATAGCGATGACAGAAATAGCTAAAATGATTTCTCCACTTGGTAAGCCCATCGATAATGGGATACCACCGATTGCGGCTTGAACGGTTGCTTTTGGAATACCAGTAAGGGTTGCAAATAGTTTTTCTTTTCCATTTAATGAACTATTGATAAGACAAATTAAAATACCTATAGCTCTAATAAATAAGATAATGATGAGTAAGACAATGGCTTGCCATAAATAGTTGGTCGCAAAGTTGATGTTCACAGTCGCTCCTACCATAACAAATAAAATAATTTCTGCACCTACCCATAGTTTTGAGAATTTGGTGGAAATTCTTTTGGCTACTACTGGTCTTTTTTTAAGAATGACAATGCCATTGACCATAGTTGCCAGTAAACCACTAATGGCAACATAATCTTTTAATCCATTTTCAATGGTGATGAATAAAAAGGCTACGCCAAGAAGGATGATGACTTTATTGGTGTCTCTCATATGTATTTTTTTAAATAAATATGAAAGTAGAAAACCAGTGATCAGTCCTAATAAAACCCCTAAAATAAAGGAACTTGGAATGGTAATTAAAAGTGATGTATTAACACCTGTTCCCATATTAATTCCTAAAATGATGGTAAATAAGACAATGTTAAAAACATCATCAATAGAATCACCAGCTAAAATCATTTGTGGGATTTTTTTATCGGTTCCATATTTGTTTTCAATTAAGTGAATCATTCGTGGAATAATGACTGCTGGTGAAGCTGAGGCGATGATGGTTGCTAGTAAGGTTGCTTCTAGGTAAGTAATTTTTAGCAACATTGGAGCAAATATGATGGTTGCTGCTATTTCAAAGCATGCTGGAATAAAGCTCATTAAAATTGCTGGTCTCCCAACTTTTTTTAAGTCTTCTAAATCTAGGGTTAGTCCTGCTCTGGTTAAAATGATAATGAGTGCTATTTCTCTTAAATCAGGGCCTATGAGTAAAATAGATTCATCTAATAAGTTTAGAACGTATGGTCCTAAGATGATACCTGTAATCAACATCCCTATCAGACTAGGTAGTCTGAGTTTTTTAAATAATGAGCCTAAGAGTAATCCGCATAAAAAAATTAAGGCTAAACTTGTTAACATAAAAAATCCTCCATATAATTGTATAAAAAAGCCGATGGTCCACACTTAAAAAAAGTGTAGATGTCATCGGCATGATTTGCGGTTTTGGTTTCCCATGGGAGAACATCATTCCCGTATGTATTATAACATATTTTATATATATATATTTTCCAAAAAAAGTTTTCTCTTAGTGTTGTCTAAGATAATAGACAGTTATTGTAATAAAGTTAGTTTAGCTTGTTTTTATAGACGATAGTGTTATAATAATATGAATGCTTAAAAAGGAGGATGTGGTGACGTTTTTATTTGTCGCCTTAAATATCAATGAAAAAGAAGTTTTTAATTTTATTAGTTATTTTTTTTATCCAAGGAATTGCTACTAATATGCACCATCCCTTAATGCCTAAATATGTGGCACACCTTGAATTACCAACATTTATGATTGGTTTATTTTTTGCCTTAATGAATTTTGGGACAATGATGGGTGGCCCTTTTTGGGGAAATCTAGGTGATAGAGGGAAAAAGAAAACCGTTGTCATTTTAGGTTTTACGATTTATGGATTGGGTCAAATATTATTTGGTCTAGGTTATGTTTTTAATGAATATTTCTTAGGCGTTTTCAGATTTGCTAGTGGTTTTGGTATAGCTGCTGCTACTACCATTATTATGAGTGAAATTGTTTTAGTTTCACCAGCAGAGAAAAAATCTAGAAACATCGCTTATGGTGTGGCCATTTTAGCTCTTGGTGGATCTTTAGGTTATTACTTAGGTGGTCAGTTTTATACGAAGCAAATTTTCTTTAATATCTTTAAAACAGATTTTGCTAATACCTTATTCATCCAAGCTTTAATTAACTTTTCACTAGCTGCCTTGTTTTATTTTATTTATGATCCTGTTAAGGTTGAACCTGTTGAAAATGGCAAAAGAACTTACTTTTGGGAAGGGTTTAAAGAAGTTAGAAATATTCCTAAGAGTTTACTTTTCTTCTTAATTTCATTAAGTGTAATTACAATTGCTGCGACTAATGTAGATAAATATTTAGAAATTTATTTTAATGATCTTGGATTTAATCCAGATGTGATTGGTAATTTTAAAATGATTGTAGGCATTGTTTCAATTATTGTTACCTTAGTTATTGTTCCGTTTATAATGAAACTTAAAAAACGCATTTTAGTAATTTCTATTTTACAAGTTTTAAGTGCTGTCATTGTGTTTGTAGTCTTTAACTTAGGAACCAACCATTTTATTGTGATGATTTATACTGTCTATATGTTATATATCATCATTAAAGCTATTTTTGGACCACTTGAACAAGATTATGTAGCAGACTTTTCAAATGATGCAAACATTTCTACTACAATGGGCATTAGACAATCATTTTATTCGATTGGAACAATCATCGGACCTGTTTTAGGAGGCATTTTATATGGTATTAGCCATAGTGTCTTATTTAATTTCTCTGCAATTATGTTCTTAGTTTCTCTTATCTTTTTATACATTACTCAAAAGTTACGAAAAAAAGAAAAATTATAATTAAAAGGCATCTTATCTTTAATTAGATAAGATGCCTTTTTTTCTTATAATACCTTTATCCATATAGTCACTAATAAAAGTGATTTTTAGATGTTATTTTTCTTTCATAACACCATCAACAATACTAAATACTCTATCACAGTAGGTCAGTAGTCTTTCATCATGGGTTACGATAATGGTTACTTTTTCTCTTTTTTTAGTTTGTTCTCTTAAAAGTTCTATCACTTCAAAAGATCTTTTAGAGTCTAGGCTTGCTGTTGGTTCATCTGCAAATATCACACTCGGGTTATGATAAAGAGCTTTAGCGATAGCTACTCTTTGTTAAATTTAATGGTGTCATGCTCTTTAGTGTGAAATGACACCTTTTTTTATAGTATAAATAATTATTTATAACAAGTAATTAATTTTTCATATGCTTTTTAAATGAAAATATCGCAGTTAAAACTGAAACTACAACATATCCTATTACCACACTTAATGGAATCCATATCTCCTTATAGTTTCCAACTATGATTAATCTAACAAAAT
>JAAYQV010000050.1 GCA_012519065.1 Phytoplasma sp. | reverse complement strand
TTAATGTGTCATAGTCTTCAACAGGAAGTTTGGCTTCTAAAATGTCTTCTACTTGATCAATATCAGCTAAACCATCAATAATATACTCATCTTTTGAAACCTCAGTAATATCTGTTTCAACAACATCGTACTCATCATCAATATCACCTAAAATTTCTTCAATTAAGTCTTCAATGGTAACAATCCCAGCGGTTCCTCCATATTCATCAATAACAATAGCGATATGTATTTTCTTCGCTTTCATTTCATGAAATAATTCACTGGTGTTTTTAGATTCTGGGACATAGTGAACATCTCTTAATATGTCCTTGATATTAAATTCATCAGTTTCACCTTTAATAAAATATCTAAACGCATCTTTAACGTGTATAATACCTATGATGTCATCGATATTATCTTGGTAAACTGGAATTCTTGTATATCTTTCATTTTTAATATATTCAATAAGGTCATCTTTTGAAATATTAACATCTACTGCAGAAACTTCGGTTCTATGTGTCATAATGTCTGAAACAACGGTTGAGTCAAATTCAAAAATATTTTGAATCATCTCATTTTCGTCTTCATCTATGACCCCTTTTTTCTCACTTGATGTTAACATTAACCTAATTTCTTCTTCAGTAATCTTATTATCCTCATCATGTGGATTGACACCAAGCATTCTTAATATAAGATTGGTTGATGCGGTTAATAACCATACCAACGGTCTCATAACCTTGGCAATAGCTCCGATAAACCCTATGGTAGCATATGCAACCTTATAAGGATTTCTGATGGATAATCTTTTTGGGACTAACTCTCCAAATACAACCTGGAAATACGTTAAGATGATCGTAATAACAAACGTCATTACTGCTCTTAATATATCAGGATGAATTGACACATTAGTTTTTGAGATTAAATCTACTAATTTTTGTGAAAACGCATCAGATGCGATGGCACCATTTAAGAATCCAAACATGGTAATTCCTATTTGAATAGCAGATAAAAATCTTGTAGAGTTATTCATAAAGTATAAAACTTTTTTAGCCTTTTTATTTCCAGCCTCAGCATCGGCACTTACTCTACTTTCACTTATAGAAACTAATGATATCTCACTGGCGGCAAGTACTGCGTTTAATGCAATAAAAACAAATATCAATATTATTGTTACTGCCATAACGTACTCACCTCGTTATTCCGCCTATATTCTGGGACTGTGTCCATACAACTACTACCTTCGTCCATATTTTCTATTTTTTTCCTCCATTTATCTATAAAATATGATAAGAATATCATACAATATTTACTTAAAAAAGTCAATTAAGCATCATTTATCTTTCTTTTTTATTGCTTCTTTTATTTAATTATGCTATCATCTTAATGTTGAAGGGGAGTAGTTTCCCAAAATTAATCGTCAGTACGGCTAACATGCCCGGTTAATTTCAAGCGATGCTTGTTAACGAGACCTTCAAGGCTATTTTAGTCTTGATGGTCTTTTTTGTTTATAAAATAATAATAGGAGGAAAAAAATGAAAGACAAAAATTATCAAATTAAAACTTCTGAGTTAGTAGAAAAACACCAATCTAACTTAGAAAAAGGATTAACACAAACTGAGGTGAATAAGCGTCTTGAGTCTTATGGACCTAATAAATTAAACGAGGGTAAAAAACGTTCTTTATTCCTACGCTTTATGGATCAACTCAATGATTTTATGGTTTTCATTTTATTAGGAGCGGCCGCTATTTCTATTGCTTTAGCTATTTATAATAAAGAAATGTCTGAAATCTTTGAAGGTGTATTAATTTTAGCTATTGTTATTCTAAATGCTGTCTTAGGATTAGTACAAGAAGGAAAAGCTGAAAAAGCTTTAGAATCTATTAAAAAAATGAGTTCACCACACGCAACAGTTTTAAGAGATGGTATAGAAAAGGTTATTACTGTTGAAGAAATTGTTCCTGGTGACATTGTCTTATTATCTGCAGGGGACATCATTCCTGCTGATTTAAGAATTGTTGATTCATTTAATTTAAAAGTTGATGAATCTGCGTTAACTGGTGAACCAGTTCCCGTTGAAAAAATTAGTGGTGTTTTATCTTCTGATGACATTCCACTAGGAGATCAAGCAAACCTTGCCTTTATGAGTACAGTTGTTACTTATGGTCGCGGTAAAGCTTTAGTTGTTGGAACTGGTATGAATACTGAAATCGGAAAGATTGCTGGTATGATTGAAACTGCTGTTTCTGAAGCAACACCGTTACAACAAAATATTAACAAATTAGGTAAAGGTTTAGCTTTAATTGCTCTTGCTATTGTAGCTGGTATCTTTGTTATTGATATTGTTCAAGCGTTTATCGCAACCAATCAAATTGCTGTATCAACCATTTTAGAATCCTTTATGACCGCAATCGCATTAGCTGTTGCTGCGATTCCAGAAGGACTTCCAGCCATTATTACAATCGTCTTAGCTTTAGGTATGAGAAACTTAGCGAATAGAAATGCGATTATGAAATCTTTACCAGCTGTTGAAACGCTTGGTTCTACATCCGTTATTTGTTCTGATAAAACAGGTACTTTAACACAAAACGTGATGACTGTTACTGCTGTTTATACAGATAATCATTTTGTTGAGATCAAAGAGGGTAATGATTTTAGTCAAGTAGAAAAATTAATTTCATACGGTGTTTTATGTAATGATACCAAAGTTAATTTCATTGATGAAAAATATGAATTAATTGGTGACCCAACTGAAAAAGCTTTAATTGATCTAGCGATTAATACTAATAAAAACCCAATGGAAATCATTAAGTCTTATCAAAGAGTTTATGAATTCCCATTTGATTCAGAAAGAAAATTAATGACAACCATTAATGAAATTGATGGTAAGTATTATGCAATTACTAAAGGTGCACCTGATGTTGTCTTTGATTTAGTTAAAGATATTGAAGGTAGTGATACAATTAAAGATTATGCTAAGGTAAATTTAGAAATGGCAGACCTTGCTTTAAGAGTTTTAGCGGTTAGCTATAAAGAAATTGCTAAAGATACTGATTTTGCTTCTTTAAATGTTAAGGATGTAGAAAAAGATTTAACCTTATTAGGTTTATATGGAATGATTGACCCAGCAAGACCTGAGGTTAAAGATGCAATTCATTTATGTGATAAAGCAGGTATTAAAACCATTATGATTACTGGTGACCATAAAAATACTGCGGTTGCTATCGCAAAAGATTTAAACATCATAACTTCTAATAAAGACATTGCTTTAACTGGTTTAGAACTAGATGCTTTAACCGATGAAGAGTTTTTTGAAATCGTTGAAAATGTTAGAGTTTATGCAAGAGTTAGCCCTGAAAATAAGGTTAGAATTGTTAATGCTTGGAAATCTAAAGACGTGGTAGTTGCCATGACCGGAGATGGTGTTAATGATGCTCC
>JAAYQV010000049.1 GCA_012519065.1 Phytoplasma sp. | reverse complement strand
TTATTCCTTTCATTTTAACATTAAAGGTTTGGATATTTTGACTTGTTACATACTAGAAATTGGATAAATCTTAGCACAAGTAGATTTTGATTTTAGAAGATAGAAAGAAGAGGTACTATGAAAAACCTAAAATCAATAGGAAAACTAATATTGACCTTATTTATGATTTATACCTTTTTTGTATCGTGGAGTCTATATGGTCTATTTTTACTTAGGCGTAAAACACTGGTCCTTAACACACCAATTAGTCTTTTGATATTACCTTGTCCACTCTTACTAATTATTAGTAGTACTTTATTTATCGTCAGTTCTAAAAAAAAGAGCCTAAAAATCGTATTTTATTCAATCATTGGAGTTGCTATTTTAGGAATATTTGCCTTATCTTTCTTTACTTGGATCAAATCAAACAAGAATTTAAAATTAGAAAACAAAGACTTAATCAGTATTACCATTAAAACAACAGAACAAGAGGTTACCATATTAAAAGAAGATTTCGATAGTTTTATAGTTGAAATCAATCTTTTAAAATACAAGAAAATAGAAACTGATGTCAAAACAAAAGGAGATTATTTTATCATCTTTAAATACTACAAGGGAGAAATTGAATTAGGTAAATACAGATCATTATTTTATGGACAATATGGACCTACCCTATTTAAAGATGATTTTGACGGGTTAGCACAAAAATGGATGGATAAGTATAAAAAATAACAAATAATATTGCCTACAAAAAAAAGGACTATTAATTTAGTCCTTTTACTTTTTAAGGTTACTATTTTATAAATTAAAATCACATTCTAACTATCTTTTTTATTTAAAACTAGGATAGTTTTTTATGGCAGGGATATCAGGATTCGAACCCGAACTAACGGTTTTGGAGACCGCTGTGCTACCGTTGACACCATATCCCTAAGCGCTATAACATTATACCACAAGACAAATCAAAACTTCAAGATAGAAATGTCTATTTTAAAACAATATACAATAGACGCCGGTTACATTGATAACGAAAAAGCGACAAATTATATTTTTATTCTTTTTTTTGTCTTTTATTATAAACGAAAATCAGATAAAAAGTTGCAATTACAAAAAAAGTATGAGTCATTAGATGCAGTTATTAATAATGCTGGTGGGCTTGGCGGAAGAAGTTCGTTTGAAAACATGGAAACATCTTTCTAGAGACGCGTTATGGCTCTAAATTTAGATAGTGTTGTGTTTGTAACAAGACCAGCATTACCGTTATTAAAAAAAGGAAAAAACCCTTCAGTTATTAACTTTACATCAATTGCAGGATGGAACGCAGGCGGTCCAGGAGCTGCAGTTTATGGAACTGCAAAAGCAGCAGTAACTACTTTAACAAGAGCTTATGCAAAAGAGTTTGCACCGCTAGGAATTAGAGCAAACGCAGTAAGCCCAGGAACAATTGATACACCATTCCACCAAGCAACAAAAGATACAAACTTACCATTATTTGAATCATGGAAAGAAGGTATTTTAATGAAAAGATTTGGTGA
>JAAYQV010000048.1 GCA_012519065.1 Phytoplasma sp. | reverse complement strand
TGGCACCGCCATTGACATTTAATTTCTCATGAGGAATATTTAATGGTTTTGAGACCAATAATACTTGACCAGCAAAAGATTCATTAATTTCAAATAAATCGATATCTGATAACTCCATTTTTTGTTGTGTTAAAATTTTATGTATCGAATGCAAAGGAGCAATCCCCATTTCCTCTGGGTCAACCCCTATTTCAGTAAAACCTTTAAAAGTAGCTAAAATAGGAATATTTCTTCTCACCGCTTCTTTTTTACTCATTAAAATTAAAGCAGAAGCCCCATCATTAATAGAAGAAGCATTTCCAGCAGTAATCGTTCCATGATCTGAAAAAATCGTTTTTAATTCAGAAAGTTTATTTAAATCGGTTTCATGTCTAATTGGCTCATCTTCTAAAATTAAACCGTGTTCAGTTTCCACACCAACAATTTGATCTTTAAAATAACCGTTTTTAGTAGCGAAACTCGCTCTTTTTTGACTATGATAAGCATATAAATCTTGTTCTTGTCTAGAAACAGGATGTTTTTCAATTAACTTCTCAACTGTCATGCCCATAGAATTTCTACTAAAAGCATCTTCTAAACCATCAAAATAAATACTATCTTTTTGATTTGATGGGTCAAATCTATCCAATAATAAAGGGCTTTGAGTCATATTCTCAAAACCGCCTACAGCGACAATATCATAATCACCTAAAAGAATTTTTTGAATCCCTAAGTGAATAGCTTTTAATCCTGAACCACAAACCTCATTAACAGTTAAAGCTGGTTTGGATACAGGAATACCTGCATTAATAGCAACTTGTCTAGCGGGATTTTGTCCTAACCCTGATTGTAAAACATTACCCATAATTGTATATTCAACTTCATCTGGATTAATATGAGCATCTAAAATAGCCTTTTTTAAAGCACTCATACCTAAAGTAATAGCAGATGTATTTTTATAAACACCTCTAAATTTTCCAGTAGCTGTTCTAATTGCACTTACGATGACAACTTCGTTGCTCATTTTAAATCATCCCCTTAAACAAAAATATTATAACTTGCTACGCTATTTATAGCAAGTAAAAGTTCATATTAGTAGTGTAAATCACTAGAATCTATATCTTTTCTTAATGCCACAAAGATAGAGGCAATAATCGCAGCGACAAAACCTGCGGCAAATCCGTTGTTATATAAATCAAAACCGCCTTGGAATGATAAAGCCAAGGGTGTAATCATTAAATGGATAAAACCGGCTAAAAACCCCGCTAAAATCCCAAAACGTCCAGTAATTGGGGCAAGACCTGTCACAAAATAAATTGCGATAATCGTTCCTGTTGTTACTGAGATAGGTGTTAAATACATAGAAACCAAAGCCCCAAGAATAACAGGAATAGTATTTGATGGATGTTTTCCAAAAGCCCCAAAGCCAATCACGGTTAAAATAGCTCCAAACGAAGGACCGGATAGTAAGAAAGTAAATCCGTTAGGTGATAAGAAATGCAAAGCTAAGGTTAACACAATTGAAATAATGCCCATAAACCCCATGTTTAACAAAGTAGCAGGCAAACTACCTACTTTAGTAAAGTCAGTAGAAAGTCTACCCGTAGAAGTAATAATCTTTTTATAGTCTGACCATAAATTAGGTTTTAAAATAAAGGCTGCTAAAATTAAAGAGACTGTAATAAAAATAGTTGCATAAAGTAAAAACCAATGATAATTTTTACTCACAATATAAACTGTTTGAACAGAAATATGTAAAGAGTTTAAAACCCCAGTCACAACCATCGATAAAATACCCATAGAAAATCCGGTGGCATATAAATTATAACCTTGATGAAATTTTAGTGCATGTGCATTAAAAATAGGTAATAAATAGCCAATTAAGACCCCTAAACTAACACCAACTAAAAGACCTACCCATGGATTTAGAACAGAACCAAAAACTAAATAACTTACGATTGGTGATAATCCTGAAGATAAAAGTAAAACATTGATATGATCCTTCATAGAAAACTTATGAATCTTAGTATATAAAATCACACCTAAATATAAAGGAATAAAGTTAATACTACTCTTACCGAAAAAAGAAAACCCAGCAATGGTAAACAAACAAGCAATGACACCGCCGGTAAGTTCTTGTTTATAAAACTTTAAAAGTAAAACATTTAGCAAAAGCGTTATAAACACATTTAAAAGGGTTGCTCGTAATCCAGCGATAGCTAAAAAATCAGTTAACAAAATTCCAGGATTTTTTAAAATTAAAAAATAGTTTTGAAACAAAACCACTGGATCTCCAATAAATAAAAGTAACAATAACGATATAAAAAATGCTAAAAATAATAAATAATTAAGACGTTTTTTCCCCATTATATACTCCTATAATCAAAAAATATTCGTTTTATTATATCACAATAAAATAATTTTAAAACCAATAATACAAGATAAAGATAAAGTATATTGTAAAATATGATATAATTTTTATACAATAATCATCAATAAACAAGGAGATAGATCATGAAAATAGGAATAGATAAAATAGCTTTTTACACCCCTGGATTTTATATAGAACAAAAAGAACTAGCAGAAGCTAGAATGACTGATCCAAATAAATTTTTAATCGGGCTAGGACAAACCAGAATGTCTGTGATGCCTTCCTTTGAAGACCCCATTACGATGGGTGCACACGCTGCGCAAATGATTTTAACTAACGAAAACAAAAAAAATATCGATTTAATCATTTTTGCAACAGAATCAGGCGTTGATCACTCTAAAGCAGGAGCGACCTTTATTCACGAACTTCTAAATCTAGACCAAAGAGCCAAAGCCATTGAAATTAAACAAGCGTGCTATGGTTTAACAGCAGGGATCCAATTAGCTTATGGTCACCTTTTAAGAAAACCCAACAGCAACGTCTTAATTATTGGTTCAGATGTTGCCAGATATGGTTTAAACACAGGAGGAGAACCCACACAAGGCGCAGGTGCAGTAGCCCTCTTAATGAGTCAAAATCCTTCTATTTTAACCCTTGAAACCAATACCTATGAACACACAGAAAACATATATGACTTTTGGCGTCCAAATTATAGTGAGGCAGCTTTTGTGGATGGGCATTACTCAAATGAAAAATATCAAGAATTCTTTTTAAAAACATATCAAGGATATTTAAAAGAAAATCATTTAACCAAAAAAGACTTCCAAGCCTTTTGTCTACACATACCATACACTAAAATCGGTCTTAAAGCTTTAAAATCAGTTTTAGATGAAGCAGAAGATAAACATCTATTTGATCAATACCAACTGGCGGTCACTTACAATAAAGAAGTTGGAAACATTTATACAGGATCTTTATATTTAAGTCTCATTTCATTACTAGAAAAAGGTAATTTAAAAGCAGGTGACCGTATTGGTTTATTTAGTTATGGTTCAGGCGCAGTTGGAGAGTTTTTTAGTGGCATGATCGTTAAAGGCTATGAAAATCATTTATTAGAAAAACAACACGAATCGCTTTTAAACCAAAGACAAAAATTAAGTATTGAAACTTATGAGAAAGTTTTTAACCAAAAAGAAACATTAAAACCAAATAAAAACCAAGTTAAGTATCTTTATCAAGGAGAAAGGGAACACAAAAGGGTGTATGAAATTATAAAATGATTATTTCCTTAAAACAAGTTAAATATGTCGGTGAGAAGACCTATCATAGTTTTGTTAAAAACAGCATATGGTCAACCTATGACCTTGTTTTAAGACGCCCTAAAAATTATGAAAACTATGTCCTAACTTCAATTAATGAAGCAACCAATGATTCAGTTATTACCATCATAGGCACTGTAGCAAGTTCTGTGAGTAGTTATAAAAAAAAAGTTAGCATAAGTAAATTTTTTATTCACATTGATAATAAAAAAATAGAAGTTACAGCGTTTAATCAACCCTATTTAGAAAAAGCCTTAACCATTGGACAAAAAATTTTAATTAAAGGAAAATATAATATTTACACTAAAAAAATAATCGCCAATAAAATTAGTTTAAATCCTTTAATACCAAATTTAAAACCTATTTACAATTACGAAGGTATCCATGATACTCAAGTTTATAAAATCATGAAAGAGATTTTTTTAAAAGAGCAAGTAACCATCTATGAAAATCTACCCAAACCGTTACTAAAGAAACATCATTTATTAGAAAGAAAAAAAGCTTATGAATATCTACATTTACCACCTAACTTAGAAGTGTTAAAACAAGCAATAAGAAGACTTAAATATGAAGAGGCTTACCAACAACAAAAAG
>JAAYQV010000047.1 GCA_012519065.1 Phytoplasma sp. | reverse complement strand
TTTTTTCAATGTGGCAGTTAGATATAATCTCCCCGATTACTTCCTTATCTACTTTTCCACACTATCATTATAGCATGTTTACTTGTAACATTTTGTAACATGTTTAATTTTTTTCCTTAATCTCTCTATCCTTATCAAATATTTCTCTATTATATTTTTTTAATTGCTTATAAAATACATTCCTTACGTATTGAAACTGATAACTTAGATCGATTGCTATCTGCTCGAATGACCTATCGCAAACAAAGTATAAAAAGAAGATATTCCTTGCTAATGTATTCTCTATTTGGTCTACTTTCTTTTCGATTTCTAAACAAGTCAATTCCGCTTTATGTAATAATTTGGAGTACTCCCTCTTTAAATCCGCTAATTCCGCTACGTAAGCGTTTAAGTGTTTTCCTTTATCTCGAGAATTGGAGCTTCTATCATTTTCCATTTTAACTACACTAGTTGAATTAACTGATTGTATTTTATTTTCTAAATCTCTTATCTTCTCTTCCAGAGCTTTACATTTAACTTTTAGATATTTATATTCTCCAAAATCTAAATATGCTTTATTGTGATACCCTCTTTTCATTTTACATACTCCTGACCTTTTAACTCAACTTCAACTCTTGGCTGTTCTCCGTAATACTTATTTATTTCCAAACTGACTATTTGACTATCATCCTTATAAGCCAGTCCATTCAAACTGTCTAAAATAATTTTTGATATGTTATCTAGATCCGGTTTTTTTGTTGGTCGTATTTTTTTAGCAATCATTAATTCTCTTTTTTTATTGCTGGTTGATTTAGGTATGCTGTAGTAAGCAGTAATCACCGCTTTTAACTCTTTCTTGTCTTCAGTTAAATATTTCTTTTTATCTTCTATCTGTTCTAAAAAACTTAACTTTACTAAGTTTTCATAACTCACTGTTTTTTCATCGGTATATGCAAAATTGCCTCTTCGAGAAAATCGAGGTCTTCCTTTTGAAACCGGATTGCCGTATATTGTGAACTTCATTTTACTTCATCTCCCTTATTTACTACGTAATCAAATACTAATAGTGTGATAACAAACGGAACTGCAATAATTAAAACTGCAAAATTAATAATTAAATATATCGCTATGATATTCATCCCTCTACTCCTTTGTTCTTTTTTTACAAACAGTCTTCTTCTACTTTTTCTAGGTAATCGACTTTTCCATTTTTATTTTCCTCTTTTGTTCTTCCATTTCTTCTGCTATCAGATTATCAATTGTTACTTGTATATTATTTTTAAATATTTTATTAAACGCTTTTACATACTCTTTTTTTATTTCAAATCCATAAGATTTCCTTCCTAATTTTTCTGCCGCTAGTAAAGTTGTTCCACTGCCAGCGCAAGGATCTATTACTGTATCTCCCGGATCAGTGAAAATAGATATTAACTTTTCTAATACATGTACCGATTTCTGGGTCGGGTGTATTTTGGGTGTTTCATTGTCTCTTTCATAGTCCATACAGTTAAATATCATTTGTCCATTATTTCTAAATTTAGGCAGTTTATCTCTATAAAATATAAGTCCATATTCACAATTTCCTACAACTCTCATATTTGCTTTTAATACTTGTGCTGAATAGTTTTTTCTAAATACAAGATTTATATATTTTTTAAAACCATATTTCTTTGCTTCCTCAATTAACATAAATTGTTGTTCAAAAGAACAAAAAACAATCATACAAGGTGCGCAGTTTGCTTCTTTTGGCTCTTTTTTTAGCATAGTTGATACAAAGTGCATAAACTCGGAGATATTAAAGTTTATATCAGTATCAAAGAAATATTTATTCGCTTTATTACTCTCACCCTTTTTATTATCTCCATCAACATACCATTCTGTGCTGCTAGCATAAGCATTGTTTCCTAAATTATAAGGAATATCAGCTATTATTAACTGCGCTTTGGGTATATTGTACCTTTTGTAATTTTGGAAATTATCGTTATAAAGTTTCATTTTAATATAACACTCCTTGTTTTTTTAACCATTCCAAACATTGTTCTGCTTTTTCTTTAGTAGTGAAGCAGACTTGTAAATTATGTTTAACGCCACAAGTTATACTTGTGTACCAAACCCCATCGGATCTATATATATACCACTTC
>JAAYQV010000010.1 GCA_012519065.1 Phytoplasma sp. | reverse complement strand
CTTATTCCAGGCACTCATTCAACAGCCCTTTTTAGACAAATTTTTATGAACAAGGTTTTAAATACACAAAGTATTACAAGCAAAGTATCACCTGAATTTATCATTCAAATTAAAGAACAATTTGGATTTAACTTAAGTCTTTTTGGATATGAGTTAAATCAAGCACATATGATTGTTTATTTAAGTGTTTCAATCATCATATTTTTCGTATTATATATAGCCATAAATAAACTTAAGGCAAAGATCAAAAGATAATAAAAGTTTAAGAAGCATATAGGATAAAAGAAAGAGAAACTATAAAATATATGAAAATAAATTTGAAAAAAAATTAGAAAAAGCAAAAAAACAAAAAGAAACCAACGTTTAAAAACATCTTACACAGACGAAGGTTTCTTTTCTAAAATGATCTTGATATATTTTTTAAAACACAGAACTATTTAACAAAAACTAAAAGACTTTCAGAAGATAATTCGCTAGAATAAGTAAAACCATCTATAACCAAGTCTTTTAACTCATCTATATTTTTTAATGAATGGGATAAAAGATAGTTTGCCATTTTTCCCCTCATTATTTTAAGAGTGGTATTTGGTATTTTTCTATCAGACAAAGCAAACTCAATCTTATAACAGTTTAAATCTTTAGGAATTAAAAATGAAAACTCTTGGCTAGATAAATCAATACATAGTTCATCCTTATGATGTGTCACCAAATAATCATGGACATCCTTTTGCCAAAACTCACGTAGTTTATGGTCAAATGAAAAATCAAGACGATACTTCATAATCGCATCTGTTGATCTAACCAAACCATAAAAAGCATCTAAAATATATAATGTATGTTCCTTTAAAAAAGAAACATCTTCTAATTGCTTATAAACAATACCACCATATCTTTTAACAGCCATAGCTAAGTTAGTAGGTTCTTGATAATAAGTTAAAACTTGTGTCCATAATTTATCTGATATACTAAGACGCTCTTTTAAAACCACAGAATCTAAAGCCATTAATTTTAAAAACAACTCCCTATTTTTATGCTTAAAAATTGGCTCTGAAATTCCAGCAGTTTTTTCATGAGTAAACGTCTTACTAGGAGATAAAAAAACAATCATACAGCTCACCTCTTTTGATTATTATAACATTTATAACCAAAAGCTGTTTATTAATATACTTTAATTGCCTTTAATCATAAAAAGGTATAAAATGAATAAGAAATCAAACATAAGACAAGTTTGTCTTTTTTGTTTTAAAGAAGGAAGGGAGATTATGAAATTAATACTAAAATACTTATTTAAATACAAAAAGTTATTAATTATTAATATCCTGGCAGTTTTTTTAGTTGCAAGCGCTGAATTAGGTATACCATTTATTGTGGCTAATATCATTGACAAGGGAATTGCTAAACAAGATATGAACATTATATACACTTTTTTAGGATTCCTCGTTATGGTAGCTATTTTAGGAGCCATAGGGAATGTTGTTTTAAACTATTGTTCTTCTAGAACATCCTCATACATCCTAAGGGATTTGAGAAATGAGTTATTTTCAAAAATACAAACTTTTAGTCCAGCAGAGATGCAAGAGTTTGGTGTATCCTCTATTATTAGTAGAACCTCAACAGATGTTTTTCAAATATTAAACTTTGTTTCAACCTTTTATCGCTCAGCGATTTTAGCTCCGATTATGTTAATATTATCTATTATTTTAATTGTTATTAGAGCACCTCAACTTTCTATCGGGTTATTTATTGTCGTGCCAATCATTATCATCATCTTAATTTTTGTAGTAAAAATTACAGACAAACTATCAGAAAGGCAACAAAAACAATTAGATAAACTTAATTTAGTAACCAGAGAAAATTTAACAGGTGTTAGAGTGATTAGAGCCTTTAGAAAAAGCAAATATGAAGAACAACGCTTTTTAGATGTTAATAATGATTATACCAATACCTCAATCAAACTATTTAGAATTATGGTTTCTATCGAACCTGTGTTCTATTTTCTTTTAAACTCATCGATCCTAATTCTTATGTTCTTTGGAGCAAAATATATTCAAATAGAAAAAATCAGTTTAGGACAGCTAGTTGAGTTTCTAGATTATCAATTCCATGTCATGTTTTCTATCTTAACCTTTGCTTTATTATTTATGATGTTTCCAAGAACAATGGTTTCAGCAAGAAGAATTATGCAAGTATTAGAAAAAGAACCTAAAATAAAAAATCCTGATCACCCAATTACAGATCAACGTCCTTTTGAAGAAATTACTTTTAACAACGTAAGTTTTCAATATCCAGATGCAAGCGAAGCTATTTTAAAAGATATTAGTTTCACAGCTAAAAAGGGTGAGGTTATCGCCTTAGTTGGATCAACAGGATCAGGAAAATCAACTATCATCAATTTAATTCCCAGACTATATGATGCCACATCAGGAAGTGTTGAAATTAATGGAGAAGACATTACCAAATATGATTTAAAACTTCTTAGAAGTAAAATTGGTTTTATTGCCCAAAAAGCGTTACTTTTTAAAGGAACTATTGAAAGTAATTTGCGTTTCGGAGATGATAAGGCAACAGAAAATGATTTTTTAGAAGCTGCTAAAATTGCCCAAGCTTTAGAGTTTATTAATCAAAAGCCAAATAAACTCAAAGAACCTGTTAGTGAATTAGGAACTAACCTATCAGGTGGGCAAAAACAAAGATTATCTATCGCTCGAGCAATTGTTAAAAAACCAGATATTTATGTTTTTGACGATTCATTCTCAGCCTTAGACTACCAAACAGATTTAGAGCTTAGAAAAGCATTAGAAGAATCCATTAAAGAAAGTATTGTATTTATTGTTGCTCAACGCTTAAGCTCTATCACTCAAGCAGATAAAATCATTGTTATGCATCAAGGAGAAGTTGTTGATATTGGGAAACATGATGAATTATTAAAAAGATCACAAATATATAAAGAAATTGCCATCTCACAAAACTTAATGGAGGTGGAAGTATGAAAAGACTCATTCCTTACTTAAAACCTTATTGGAAGCAATTTTTATTCAGTTTAGTTTTAATTATCATGGTAGCCTTTATTGTTGGCATTTCTCCTTACTTAGAAGGACTTATCATCACAAACATTGAACTTAGTGTTAAAAATCCTATCAATGGAGAAGTTATCATTGACTTTAACTACATCATTCGAGTCATCATTTTATTATTCTCACTTTATATGGTCGTTGCATTAAGTAGATTTACTTTTAACTTTATTTTAACAAGAACCATTCAAACCGCAGTTAGAAATCTTCGTCAAGATGTACAAAAAAAGATTCATAGATTACCAGTTAAATACTTTGATCAAACACTTTTAGGTAATACCATGAGTAGGATGACAACCGATATTGAAGCTATTTCTAACGGTATTCAACAATCATTTTCAAGCATCATCTCATCGGTATCACTACTCATCTTTATTGTGACAATCATGTTTTGGATGAACTGGAAACTAGCTTTAATTGCAGGAGCTTTAATTCCGCTGGCCTTTATTACCTCAAAAATTATTTTAAATAAATCTCAAAATATATTCATTAGAAGATATGAAGCATATGGTAGATTCACAGGATTTATTCAAGAGAAATTTACGGGTTATAAAGAAATAACGTTATACAATCAACAAGAAAATCTTATTAAAGAGTTTGCAGAAACCAATGAGAATCTAGCTGAATTAGTTTTTAAATCAAACTTTCTATCAGGACTCCTTATGCCTGTTTTAAATGGTTTAACCTATCTAATTATTGTTGTAGTAGTATTAGTAGGAGCAGGCTTTGCAAGCCAAGAAATCATCACATTAGGTGTATTCCAAGCCTTTGTTAGATATGTATGGCGATTAGGTAGTCCGATTAGTGAGTTAACCCAAATGTCAGTAGTGCTACAATCTTCATCAGCGGCAGCAAAAAGAGTCTTTGATTTTTTAGATGAAGATGAGGAATTAGCAGATCATAAAGAACCGAAATTATTAACAGATATTAAAGGTGAAGTTACTTTTAAAGATGTCACCTTCCAATATGAAAAAAATAAACCCATCTTAAAAAATATAAACTTTACGGCAAAACCTGGACAAATGATT
>JAAYQV010000046.1 GCA_012519065.1 Phytoplasma sp. | reverse complement strand
TCTAGAGTTTTTTGAATGCTATCAAGTGGTGTTAAATGTAATGTTTTCATATGTCCTCCATAAATTAAGTTGCTATAAACATTATACCAAAAGAGGATGATAATACAACTTTACATTTAGAATAAAAGGATTTATTATGTTATAATATGAGCATCATAAAGGGTGATTATATGGAAAGTTATGGATACGGTAAAGCGTATGGGAAAGTGATTTTAATAGGGGAACACTCAGTTGTTTATCATAAACCTGCGATTGCTTTACCTTTAAAAGATTTAAAAGTAGAAACTTATATTACAAAATCAAATGAAGATATAACGATTGATTCAATTTTTTACCAAGGTTTTTTAAAAAATGCATCTAACTTAGAAGGCATTAAAGCATTGGTTTTAGCAACTCATTTGTTTTTAAATAAGAAACCTGAAAAAATACATATAAAAATAGATTCAAAAGTACCTGAAAAAAGAGGGTTAGGATCTTCTGCCGCAGTTTCTGTTTCAGTCGTTAGAGCCTTATTTGATTACTATAAAGAAAAATTGACGTTAGAAACTTTAAAAAAATTGACACATCAAGCAGAAATCATTCATCACATCGATCCAAGTGGCTTGGATGCAGAAACGGTTTTAAGTGAAGAAGCTATTTTTTTTGTTAAATATCAAGCAATAGAAAAAATAGAAGTTAAACTTAATGGTGTTTTACTGGTGGCAGATACCGGAATTCATGGACATACAAAAGATGCCGTTTCAAATGTTAAAAAATTATTGACTGAAAATGAACCAAAAGTAAGAAGTTATATGGATGAATTAGAGAACTTAACACTACAAGCAAAGATGTTTATTAAAACACAAGAAATAGAAAAGTTAGGAAAGACACTCACAAAAGCTCATCAAATATTAGATAAGTTAGAAATTAGCAATCAAACACTTAATGATTTAGTTGACTTAGCATTAAAAAATCATGCTTTAGGGGCAAAACTTACTGGTGGTGGTAAGGGTGGAAGTATGATAGCGTTGATGAGAAGTAAAGAAGATGCTTTAAAATTAAAAGATATTTTTCATGATTATGGTCTTAAAAATGTTTGGCTACATAATCTAAAAGGGGAATAATATGAAAGCAAAAGTAAGAGCACACGCCAATATTGCTTTAATCAAATATTGGGGTAAAAAAAATGAAGCGTATAAAATACCTTATCAGTCAAGTATTTCATTGACATTAGATCAATTCTACACTGAAACTGAAGTTATATATGATGAAAATTTAAAAGAAGATATGCTTTATATTAATGATAAAAAAATAGAAGGGTCCAGAAAAAAAAGAGTTTCTGATTTTTTAAATTGGATTAGAAAAACTTATAAAATACCTTACCATGCATATATCTATTCTTATAATCACGTACCAGAAGCTGCAGGTTTAGCCTCATCTGCATCGGCATTTTCCGCTTTAGCTGCATCAGCATTAAAAGCTTATGGTATAACAGTTTTAGATGAAGAAATATCTAAGGTAGCTAGATTTGGATCAGGGTCAGCTTCCCGTTCTATATACCCTGGTTTTGTCGCTTGGAAAAAAGGATTTGATCATGAAAGTAGCTTTAGCTATCCGCTTAATATTGATTGGCCAGAATTTAGAATGATTGCTTGTTTGGTTAATGAAAATGAAAAATTGTTTTTAAGTAATCAGACGATGAAAGAAACGGTTTTAGAATCTCCTTTTTACCAAGAATGGGTCTTAGAAGCTGAAAAAGATTTTGAATTGATGCTTACATATCTTAAGGAAAAAGATATTCATAAAGTAGGATTATTAGCTCAAAAAAATGCATTAAAAATGCATGCTACTATTTTATCGATTGGTAAGTGGTATTTTGAACCTAAGACAATAGCTATTTTAAATAAACTTTATCAGTTACAAACTCAAGGTATTCCTGCTTATTTTACAATGGATGCTGGACCAAATGTTAAAGTTTTAACAACCGATACCTATGTTAAACATGTTCTTG
>JAAYQV010000009.1 GCA_012519065.1 Phytoplasma sp. | reverse complement strand
GCAATTCTTTGAGCCTTTGGTTTAATTAATGATGTTTCTTCTACTGTTTGAATGATTTTAGCTAAGACAGTTTCACTACCAACTTTAGTTACTTTAACTAAAATAGTTTCCATGATATTTAAAGATGATCCAATCACTTCGCTACCTACTTGTTTTAAAGCAGGCATAGATTCTCCTGTTAACATGGATTCATCTACATAAGTTTTTCCTGAAACAATGATGCCATCAACTGGTATCTTTTCATAGCTTTTTACAACCACAATGTCATCTACTAAAACTGATTCTATGGGAACAGTTACTTCTTTATTATTTTTTAAAAGGGTTGCTTCTTTAGAGCCTAAGCTTAAAAGACTTGTTAAGGTTGCACTGGTTTTTTCTTTGATTCTATTTTCAAAATAGTTTCCAATTAAAACCATCCAAATAATAACTGCTGTCACTTCAAAAAATAATAAATGTGATTGCCCGTTGGATTTAATCGTTTCAATGATACTATAAATATATGCTGAGGTAGTCCCTATAACAACCAATGAATCCATTCCTAAGTTTTTATTTTTAATCGAATGATAAGTGGCTATAAAAAATCTTCTACCTGCAATAAATAAAACTGGTGTTGCCATCACCCACTGGAAATAGCCATTCATAAAAATATTTGGTACATAAACAAAATGAAGTCCTAAATGATTAAACATGGTCCATAATAATGGAATAGAGAAAATAGTTGCGATGAGTAGATCTATACGATCTTTTCTTCTAACCTTTAGTTGCTCTTTATCATCTTTAATCCCATGATAACCAATGACACTTAATTCACGGTACAAATCATCTTCACTATATTTATTTTCATCATATGTAAAAATAACTCTTTTAGATGTTACCAATACTTTAGCATCCACATCTTCTAATGCCTTAAAGTGTGTCTCAATAGATTGAGCACAATTGGTACAAGTAATGTTATCAACTTTAATTGTTTTTCTCATAATTATTATCCCTTGGTATGAATATAGACTTTATCGATTAAACGTGAAATGTTTGGATCATTTAGACTATAATATACCATTTTCCCTTCTTTTCTTCCTTTAACCAGATCATATGATCTAAGCAATTTCATTTGATGTGAAATCGCACTTTTTGAAACACCTATTAAATGACCTAAGTCACAAACACATAATTCATCTTCTTTAATAGCAGTAAGTATTTTTATTCTTGTAGGGTCTGATAAAACTTTAAATAAATTACTTAAGTCATCAAACTCTTGATCACTATACAATGATTTTTCTACTTTCGTTAAAACATCTTGATGAAATATGGTACAATTACAATTTTCTTTGCACGCCATGATATCCTCCTTATCAATTGAGCAATTGCTCAACTGTATTATAATAAAAAAAGAAAAATTATGCAATGAATTTATCTTATAAAAAAAAAGAATATAATCTAAAGATCATATTCTTTCTTATTTATTCTATCGTGTCTTCAATTAATTTAGTTTGAACTTTATTAGGACCTACTTTAATACTACGGTTTAAAATCTTAATAGCTTCATCTAATCCCTTATCGTGATGATAAATATCTACTAAAACATCTCCTACTTTTACAGCATCTCCGATTTTCAAACGTAGATCTAATCCTACCTTTAAATCAATCTCATCATCTTTAGTTGCTCTGCCTGCTCCTAGTAACATAGCTGCATGTCCAATACCTAAAGCATCAATTTCTTCTATATAACCAGCTGTTTTAGCAAAAAGTTTTTCTACTTTAGTACCTTCATAAAGTTTTTCTGGTTGTTTAATATAACTAACATCGCCACCTTGTGCTATAACCATCTCTTCAAGTTTGTATAAAGAACTACCATCTTTTAAAGTGTTATATGCCAATTGATAAGCTTCATCAAAATCTGTAATGATATGAGCAAGATTTAAAATATGTGCAGAAATAACTGCTGTCACAACATTTAAATCTTCTGGTCCATTACCACGTAGTGTTTCTATTGCTTCATAAACTTCTAATCCATTACCAATCTTATGGCCTAAAGGTTCACTCATATTAGTTAAAACAGCACGCATTTTTTTACCTGCTAAATTACCAATATTAACCATTAATTTAGCAAGTTTTTTAGCATCTTCAATACTTTTCATAAAAGCGCCATTACCAAATTTAACATCAAGAACAATGACATCAGATCCACTAGCTAATTTTTTTGACATAATACTTGCAGCAATTAAAGGAATTGAGTCTACAGTCGCTGTCACATCACGTAGCGCATAAATCTTTTTATCCGCTGGCGCAACATCACCTGTTTGACCAATAACGGATAAACCAATGTCATTTACTTGATTTTTAAATTCCTCTAAAGATAATTCGATTTTATACCCTGGTATAGCCTCAAGCTTATCAAGTGTCCCACCAGTGTGGCCTAAGCCTCTACCGCTCATTTTAGCCACTTTAGCGCCTAAATGAGATAATAGTGGAGCAAGTACTAAAGTTACCTTATCTCCAACACCACCAGTTGAGTGTTTATCTACCTTCATTCCTTCAATACTACTTAAATCAATGACATCTCCTGAATCTCTCATCGCTAGTGCTAAATGAGTTGCTTCATCATCTGTCATACCTTTAAAGTAGGTAGCCATTAAAAAAGCACTCATTTGATAATCAGGGATTTGATTTTTTGTATACCCATTGATTAAAAATACAATTTCTTCTTTACTTAAAACATGTCCGTCTCTTTTTTTTTCTATAATATCTATCGCTCGCATGAAATCGCCTCCATCTTTATTATATCAAAAAAAAAGTGCTTTATGTAAAGCACTCTTCTTTATTTAAACAAATGTAATGAAAACATAGGCAATAATAGCGATAACCGCTAAAACAATGAATAGTTTTAATGCCTTTTTAATAAATGAGATAACTCCTAAAATAAGAATAACTAATAAAAGGATCGCTCCTAGTATTTTGTAAATCTCAGGTAATGGTACAATAAATGTTTCATAAAGTTCCATGATTCTGAAATCAAAATTAACAACCTCTTTTAGCCAACTATCGATTTGTGATCCCATTTTTGAGAAAAAATCAACGATTGCCTGCCAAATATTT
>JAAYQV010000045.1 GCA_012519065.1 Phytoplasma sp. | reverse complement strand
ATCAAAGAGGTAATATCACTTCTATAAAAACTTACCTCTATGGAAAAATAACAGAAAAACCTTTAAAAGAAACTAAGATCAGGTATCATCAAGGTGATTGGAAAGATCAAATCAGTGAGATATCATATTTTATGAATGGTGAATTAATTAAAACTGATGTCTATACATATGACCAAATAGGGAACGTTATAAGTATCACACAAAATCAACTTACTAACCTCACAAAACCAGTAGAAAAAGAAGTTAGGATAGATCACAGTTTTGAAACACCAGAGGCTTTAGCACTTAATTTAGGGTATAATCCAAATCACTGGGAATCTAACTCTGATGGTTGGATGTACTATGTTATGCCCATTCAGTATGCATATCCAGGTGACTTTGCTGAGACTTCCGTGTATATTCCCCAAAACACTGTTGAACTTCAATATCGCTTTGATGAGTATAATAGAGTAACTAACAAGTATGTTGATACCGGTTGGCTAACTGACTATGATCTTACATATTTTGGTCATTACCCATTGTATATTGAGGTCTATGGTGAAGAAAGATATCAGGATTTTGAAATTAATAGGGATATTAGAGGGTGGGCATCTCAAAGTTCAGACTGGCTAAAAATCAGAATTAAGACTGCGGAGAGACCAGAGATAAGTGGTTTAAACACTGTCCTTAATAATATAGATAATCCATATACAATTGATCAGCTTAAACAGATTGCAGATATTAAAGCCTATGATGTTTATGATGGTGATATAAGTGATAGGCTTGTAGTAATAAGTGACAGTTATACTAAAAACAAAAACCAACTAGGGACCTATGAACTTACATTTAGAGTGAAAAATAGTGTTGGTTTATATGATGAATTCAGATTAAATATTGAAAATAAAAAATTAACTCATCCAACCATCATCGGGCCAAATAGTTCTACTAAGAAACTCATAGAAGGATTTAATAGCAATGAATTTTTAAGTCTATTTAGTGCGACCAATAATATGAATCAAAATTTAGAGATTGAACTTATTAATAGTAACTATAAGTCTAACCAAAAAGGAAATTATGAGTTGGTTTTAAGATCTAAGGATGATTATGGCAATGAAACCTATTTTATCCACAACTTAGAAATTTATGAAAATCAACCAAAATCAGAAACAAACACTCAAGAATTCTATTGGGAAGGTAGAAGACTAGTTTCTCAAGTAATAGGAGATATAACGCACCAATATACTTACAATGACCAAGGCATCCGAACATCAAAGACAATAAATAATATATTAACAGAATATTTTTTAGAAGGAATGAACGTTTTATCAGAAAAAACAGGAGATAGTATTATATACTATACATATGATGTTAATGGAGAACTTATTTCCATGAATTATCTAGGCAATGAATATTTCTATGTTAAGAATATGCAAGGCGATATTTTAGAGATCGTTAATCAAAGCGGCATAACAGTTGCCAAATACCGTTATGATGCATGGGGTAATATCATCTATCAGTATGATGATGGTAGTAATCTATCAAATATAAACCCATATCGATATAGAGGGTATAGATATGATAAAGAAACAGGATTATATTACTTAAATTCAAGATATTATGATCCAAGTATCGGTAGATTTATAAACGCAGATTCCATTAGTTATTTAGATCCGGGTAGCACTTCAGGATTAAACCTATATGCGTATTGTAATAACAATCCTGTTATGTACTCAGACCCTAGCGGTAATATCGCAATTCCGGCTCTATTGGCTATAACATTAGCGGCAGCATTAATTGGCGGAACAGCACAATTGATTTCAAATGCAACGGCAGGGAAAACAGGGTCTGAATTATGGAGGGGAGTTGCTGGCGCAACGATTGGGGCAGGCACAAATTCATTAGTGCTTGGATTAACATTAGCTACAGGTGGAGCATCAATATTTCTTGCAGCAGGGGTAGGTGCAATTTTGCAAACTGGTGCCGATACAATAGAAACATTGATTAGAGGTGAGACTATAAATTGGGGTGCAACAGCAATAGATCTAGGAGTTAATTTTGCTTCAACAGCCATAGGTAATTTTGTAGGAGGAAAAATGGTGCCAACTAATAGAGGATGGTTCCAACCACAAAAATTTATCAGTGTCTTTACAAAATCATATGGGCAAAAAATATTACTACAGACGGTAATAGGTGCAAGCATTTCTGGAGTAGTGAATTTCGCAAGAAAGTATGCCTGGCATGAGTTTAGGCCAATAATAATAGGACCAGTAGTTCCTATTGGGGGGTAACAATGGAAAAAATAAAAAAAGATATAGTTAGCAAATTGTCATTAATCATAAGCAAAGATTTTGACACATCAATTTATCAAATATCAAAAAAAAGATACTTGTTATTTTGGGAGGAAGATATTGATAAAAATAATGTTAATAAATGTTTAGAAAAAATTGACTCAATCTATAATAGTTTTGGAAAGTACAAGTTAATTATTGTTGTAGGAAAAACAAGTGAATCATTTACTAAAACAGAGTTATTTTATTTTAACAATATAGATACTTTTGTGGTCTTTTATTTATTAGATTTTTCTAATAAAAAAGTATATATGAACGATAGAAGTATATTTGTTCTAGGGTTGAATTACAAAAAAACCATCAAAAAACTAAACAAAATCATCAAATTCAAACAATAATGGTTTAATTTTCCTTATATACACAAGACGCTACAAAGTTCAGTTTTACTGTTACGCGATAACGTGGCTATTTATATATCCACGTTATCGCGTACTAAACTGTGTTGGTGTTAAGTTCATCTTATCAAATACGTAGTCTAGGAGTGTATAAAAGCGCTCTTTTTCTATTTAAAATCATCAAATGCCATTTTATGTTGTTAGTCATTCATATATTTAAGTCATGCGGGATGTTTAATACATGAAAAAATAAATAAAATAAAGTTGAAACTTAAACTTCTGCCTATTACAAAGAAGAAAGTGATTATACCATTAAAAAATAGCAATTGCCGATAGTCTAGACAGTAGAGTAAAGAGCGCCAATAATTACACCATTTAGAAATATTAAGAATAAATAGCATGCTAAAAAGATATTAGTAAGAAAATAAAATCTGTTTAAAAATAAAAGCACTTGAAGGGAAGTTTATAAGGCATATGTACTATACGGCTATAGGAAACATTCAAACAAGAAATATAAATTAATTGTTAACCCTAAAACCTGATCCACAGTTAAGAAAATCTTTGAATTAGTAAAAGCAGGTCTTACAACATTTAAAATATCCTTATGATTGGAATGATAGAATGATATATTTTATGCCTACTAATATGGAGTATCTTGGTCATTTCGTAAGTGAAAAAAATAGTTATAAATCATTTAAAGACAGAACTTTAACCAATGTAGATAAGGTAGACTATAAAAATATGTATAAAGCATCAATTGATGAAGAACCCTTTAATATCATTCAAGCGCTAATCGTAGTAAAAAAAAACAGTTAAAGAAACTAAAGTTAATCAAATATTTATTGAATTACTAAGGTGTCATAAATGTCAAAAACCTTATCATTTTCTAGAATCCAATCGAGAAACAGTTTTTGTACATTTGCATGTTCTACATATAGAAGGTTTGGTAAAAAGTATTGCATGATGCGTTACATAACTCATGAGAATTTATGCCAAGCCGTATTAAATGATATAAGCAAGCATTTAGTACAAGCAAATCTAAATGAACAAGAACTTTTAAATATCATCATGAAACAATATTCAAAGAAACGACAAAATGACCTTGAAGTGTATAAGGAAAACCTTAGAAAACATATACAGAGATTTAATGAAATAGATATCATTGTACAAAATTTATATGAAGATAAAATTGGAATGTCCACCCTTTTTTAAACAGTTTTAGAATAGACATTGCTATTCCTGTAATTAATGGGCGACATATAGCCCAAACTGCTATGTAATCTGTATTTGTTATACCAGTTTACATATCTAAATAATTCCATCTTTAACTGATCGGATGATTCAAATCTCTTATGACAGAACTCTGTCTTAAAAGTTTTGAAGGTAGCTCCAGCTACTGCATTGTCATATGGACCTCCTGGTTTTGATAATGATCGTTTGATATCAAATGTTTCAAGCATTTGACTAATGACTTTATTATCAAACTCTT
>JAAYQV010000044.1 GCA_012519065.1 Phytoplasma sp. | reverse complement strand
TGTCTAAGTTAGAAAGAGAATTAAGGGAAAACATTATGAAAAGTGGAGCTGGAAGATTATGATGGATTATTTTATATATCTTCCAGTTTTCATCATAGGGTTTGCCGTATCTTTTCATATCATCAAATCTATCCAAATTGAAAAGATTTTTAGAAAAGGTAAAATCAGTGAAATACATGTCGCTAGTTTTATTATTTCAATTATTGTTGGCCATCTATTAGCGGATTGGGCTTTAACTATGGTTCATATATTTTCAAACCAATAAAAAACAAGGGCACTCAAATGTGAGTGCCCTTTAGTTTATATAAACACATATGTTAAATAGATACAGGCATTTTAAGCAATGTCTTTTCTAAATAAATTACCTCTGATAATAAATATTTAATTTCTTCTAATAAACTTAAATTTTCTTCCTTTTCAAAAATAAGGGTATAAGTAACGTCATTTAAATACTCTTTCTCAGAAATCATCACTTGATCCTTAAAATGCTGATCCATCTTATCAATTAAATGATAAGGAAAACTAATCTTAACCACTGGAGCAAATACTTTCTTATAAAAAGATCCAACCTCATTTAAAGCCTCTAAAGGTGCTTTAGCATAAGCCCTAATTAAACCACCAGCACCTAATTTAATACCACCAAAATACCTAATCACAACAGCATAAACATTAGTTAAGTTTTTTTGTTTCAAAATTTCTAAAATAGGAATTCCCGCAGTTCTACTAGGCTCTCCATCATCATTAGCAGAAGCGTATTCCCCTTTAGTACCATAAACATAGGCGCTACAATAATGATTGGCTTTAGGATAATCTTTTTTTAATTTTAACATAATAGCATCCAGTTCAGATAAATCTTCAATAGGTGTTAAAACCGCAATAAACCTAGATTTTTGAATAACAATTTCATAAACTATTTGCTCTTTTAAATAAATCATGATATCACCTCTTTTAGTATACCACATGAAAATAAGAAAGACTGTTTTATTCTTAATAAAAATTTGATATAATACTTGCGAAAGAGTGGGGGCAAACAACATGAAAGTAAGAGTTGCTACAACATCAACAGGATGTTTAGATTATTATGATAAACCGCATGATATAGACACCATTAGAATTAAAATCTATTCAGATGGCAAAGAGTATTTAGATGGTCAAACGATGCGAGCAGAAGAATTTTACGACATTTTAAGACAAAACCCTGAATGGGTTCCAAAAACCAGTCAGCCTTCAGTGGGTGAGGTTTTAGAATACTTTGAAAGCTTAGTAGAAAAAGGGTATGACACAGCTTTTGTTACCACTATATCAAGCGCGTTAAGTGGAACCATTAACTCAATTAAACAAGCAGCAACCCTTATTGAAGATAAATTAAAAGTTATTGTTTATGACACTAAAACCGTTTGCTTTTCAGAAGGATATTTTGCCTTAGAGGCAGATAGACTTTTTAAAGAAGGAAAAACAATTGAAGAAGTCATCACATACCTTGATTTCTTAAAAAATAATAATACCATCTATTTTGCAGTGGATTCACTTATTCAACTAGTCAATAACGGTAGACTCACAGGTGCTAAAGCATTCTTAGGGAAATTACTAAAAATTAAACCAATTTTACAAGTTGAAGGAACTGGACAAATTGTCTCTATTGAAAAAACAAGAAACATTAAAAAAGCATTAAGCTCAATTGCTGATCTAGTTAAAAACTATACAGAGGGTAAAGATTATTTTGCGCATATTCTATACACAGGGAACCCAACGTTAAAAACCTTTTTCCTAGATGTTTTAAAAGAAAAATTAGGTATCGAAAACCTACATGAAGCACCAGCTACTCCAGTAGTAGGAGCGCATATAGGTCCTGATGTTATAGGGATTGGAATTTTTATTAAACCAGAAAACTAGTTTATGACTAGTTTTTTTTATAAGCGAAAAAAAACTTAAAATAGTGTTATAATATGAATGGTGATTAATTATGGAAAAAATACGAAAAGCACAGAAAATCATTAGAATTTTTAAGAAACATGAATTTGAAGCATATATTGTAGGTGGAGCAGTTAGGGATCATATTTTAAACATCCCTTTAACAGATATAGATATTACAACCAATGCTAAACCACATGAAGTATCTAAAATATTTAAAACAGAACCAACGGGTGTTAAGTATGGTACAGTAACAGCCTTTTTTGAAGATGAACAATTTGAAATCACAACCTATAGACAAGATGGTCCATATGATGATAATAGACATCCTTCTGAAATTATTTTTAGTGATAATGTTCTAGACGATTTATCACGTAGAGACTTTAGAATGAATGGTCTATTGATGGATGCTAATTTAAATGTCATCGATCATGTGGAAGGGTTAGAAGATATTAAGCAAAAAGTCATTCAAACCATTGGAGATCCAGTTCAACGTTTTAACGAAGATAGTTTAAGAATACTTAGAGCCGCTTATTTTGAGTCTAAACTAGGTTTTAACATTCATATGGATACTTTAGTGGCAATGAGAAATCAAGCAAGTTTAATCGAAAATTTAGCCAATGAACGCATCTTACAAGAAATGATTAAAATCATTAAAGGAGAACATGCTAAAAAAGCGTTTATGACTTTAATGGATACTGGTATAGATAAATATTTACCAGGTTTAGAAAAAGGTTTGAATCACGCAGTTAAAATTAAAAAGAAACTAACGGTAGACATCTTTTTTATGATGGCTTTTAGTTTAAATAAAAGTGTTCCTAAAGCATGGAAATTTTCTAATAAGCATAGACACCGTTACCAAACAGTTTCTCATATTGTTAATAAAATTAAAAAGATTGATGAATTGACATTATATGAATATGGTATTGAAAACTGTTTATTAGCTAACCATATTCAAGTTCTTTTAGGATATGATGAGGATAAAGAGAAAGCTATTCGTCAAATGTATGATAAAATGACAATTAAAAGCGAGTTAGACTTAAAACTTTCTGCAACAGAAATGCTTGAAAGGACTCATAAAAAAGCGGGTTCTTGGGTAGGCAATATTAGAAAAGAACTGGTTGAGAAAGTATTAAGAAATGAAATAGAAAATGAAAAAGAAGTGTTATTTTCATATGTATTAGAAAAGATTGGAGAATAGAAAATGAAACGTATTCCAGGAAAAAAATACGATATCGTTGGAAAAGTGGAAGGTATTAATAAAGGAGAAAATTTTTATAATACAACAGTGTTAATTGAGGATAATCAACACATTAACATAAAACTAGAAAACAACGAAAAGGATCTAGCTTTAGGCAAAATGTATTGCTTTACAGTTAGAACCGAAGAAAAAAATGAAAATGAAATAGTGTTTGTTAATGAATCATTTAAGATGGCTGAGGAAGTGTTATCAGATGATGAGTTAGAAAAATATTTAAAAATGTTTTATGAATACGCGCCAATGGGGTTAAAAGAAATTAAAAAGGAAGTAGAAACTTTTTTAAATGCAATTGATAATAAAGTGATTTATGAAATCACGAACCGAATTTATCAAAAAAACATTAAACAATTTTACCTACACCCAGCAGCAACCAAATTTCATCACTCATACTTTGGTGGATTAAGTTATCATACTTTAAGTATGTTAAGATTGGTAGAAGGTTTTATTAAAGAATACCCTTATTTAAATAAAGACTTACTTTATAGTGGTATCATCTTACATGACATGGCAAAAATAGATGAGATCAGTGGTGTTGATGGAGAGTATACCAAAGAAGGCTTACTGGTTGGTCATTTAGTGATGGGAACCGTTAATATTGATAGAGTTTCTCATGAACTAGGCTATCAAGACACAGAAGAGGTTTTAATGCTTAAACACATCATTTTATCTCATCATGGTCAATTAATCTATGGGGCAGCTAAAAAGCCTCAGACAGGTGAGGCTTTACTGTTATGGTATTTGGATACGATTGATTCTAAATTAAGAGTTTTAGGAGAACAACTAGAGGTAACTAAAGAAGGTAGTTTCACACAAAGTGTTGCGGTGTTAGATAAAAATAGATTTTATAAAGATACGATTAAAAAATAATATAAAACATCATTAAGAAAATGTTTAAATCTTGATGATGTTTTTTTTATGGGTATTAAAATAAAAAAAAGGAACTACTTGATGTAGTTCCTAATGTTTTTATTTAAAAATTGTGAACCAGTCTCCATAAACATTAGCAAAATATTCATTACCCTTAGAAGCGGTTGTATAAACTGGATGATCACCATTAATGATTGAGTATGAGAAGAATTGGTTTTCATTAATTAAAATTAAATTATCTAATCTTTCTTGAAGACCAGCAACTCCATTTTTAATAGTGTAGTCACCGCCAAATACAAATCTTAAGGATAAGTATAGGCTCATATTATCTGAATCATATAAGTTTTTCACTGGAGTAAAGTATGTAGTGATTGCAGTTTGAACACTTGATGGTAAACTTTCAACACCAGTTGCTTCTCCTGATTCTTTTAGATAAATAGCAATTTGTTGGTAAG
>JAAYQV010000043.1 GCA_012519065.1 Phytoplasma sp. | reverse complement strand
TTAATTATTTCTATGGCAGTAGTACTATTCTTAATTACTTCAAACGTTTTTAGATTAAACTTTTTAAGCTTACCAATGGCGGTAGTTTTCCATGAAGGTAGTACAGTATTAGTAATTCTAAATGGCATTAGAATGCTATTTAAGAAGTAAATCACAAATTATAAAAGGTCCTCATAGTTATTGAGGACCTTTTTTATAATTTGTATATATGCTATAATTAATTCACGTATAATTTGTACTTACAAAGCTTTTATAAAAGGGGAAAAGTAATGATTAGATTTTTAAAGGTATCTAAAAAGTATGATAAAAAAGAAGTCATCAAGGAAACGAGTTTCTCACTAGAAAGTAGTGGTTTAGTTGTTTTTTTTGGGGATTCTGGGAGTGGGAAAACCACTTTAATTAATTGTATTTCTGGTTTAGAAAAATTTAGTAGCGGAGTAATTGAATATAAAAAAGAACAAAAATTAAATTTAAAAGAAATATCAATCGTTTCTTTTCAAGATTCACAATTAGTTGATTTTTTAACTGTTTTTGAAAATTTAGATTTGGTCAGAAAGATCAATCAGATAGATAAAGAAAATGTTGAGTCTATCATCATGAAAATGAACTTAGAGAACGAAAAAAATCAAAAAGTAAACTCTCTTTCTGGCGGACAAAGACAAAGGGTAGCACTTGCAAGAGCCTTATTACTTGATAGAGAAATTATTTTAGTTGATGAACCAACAGCTAATTTAGATTCTAAAAATGCCGAAATCATTCATCAGTATTTAAAGGAAATGAGTGAAGAAAGACTCATTATTGTTGTAACTCACGATGAAAAAATACTGAATTATGGGCCAACACAAGTTTTAGAAATTGAAGATGGGCACATAAAAGAATTAAAAAGAGAACATCAAGAAAAAAAAGATTTAGATATCAAAAATATTGATCAGATTAAAAGTAGAAGTATCGGGATAAAATATATTTTTAAAATGATGACAACATCTTTTAATTTTAAATATTTCAGAAAAATAAGCACAGTCTTTCTCTTATTGTTAATAACAACAATGGTTCTATTTTTAAGTTCAAATGTTTTAAACTACAGTAAAGAGTATGCGTTATATGAAAACTTTAATAAATATGAAATTAAAACACTATATATTAATGAGATAGAAAAAGAGTCTAACCGTGAAGTCAATATTTCTGAGTCAAATCAAAGTCTTTTTGATAAAGGCTCACTATGGTACTCAAAAGTCCATTTTTTGGTTAGGATTAATAATGAAATATATGCATTTAAAAATATAATCATTGATGAGATATATGATGGAGAAATAATTTCAGATGATGAAGTCATTGTCTCTCAAAATGTAATTAATGATATAAAAGGTATTACTGGTCAAGAAAATCTTGTTGGGTATCCAATTCAAACAGATATAAATACATTAGTCATTAAGTCAACAGTTTCTAGTATAGAAATAGACGATGCTATTGTAATGAATCAAGCTACTTTTGAAAAAGTAAAAGGAAACACATTGAGGGAATCGCAAGTATTCCTTCAACATCCATCATATCAAGATGAGGTTACACTTTGGGTAAAAGAATCATTAAATAAAAACGAGATTATTATTAGCCCTTTATTTGAGAAATCACTAAAAAAACATTTGGGTACTAATAGTGTTCTTGGGGAAAATGTGTCATTTGAAATTTATGATATTTATAAAAAGGAACATTTGATAATGGAATTTGTGATCACCGAAATTTCTAGCTTTGGTTTTTACTTTTCAAAAGAAATTTCGGATGTGATAAGTGAAAAAGTAGGAAGTGAAAATTTATCATACGGCCTTAAAGGTTTGGAACTTAAAGATTTCACAAAAGAAGACTTGAAGAATATTAATAAAAATCATTTGATACACCATTCTAAAATAAGTGAGGACCTAGAGTATGTATTTACTTACTACTTAAGTTGGCATAAGATTATTTTGATTATTAGCATCGTTATGGCCGTCATAACACTCTTGAGTTTTATGATGTTTAACACATTCATTGTACAAGAAAGACAAGTATCTTTAACTGTTTTAGGAGTCTATGGCATGCATAAGAAGGATGCAGTTCTCATTTTTGGAATTGAACTTATTATTATGATTATAGTTGTTGGGATTTTCTCAATGATAGCCCAGTCGTTTATAGGGGTTGCTATTAATCAAGTGATCAATAAAATTCTTTTCAGTGCCCCTGAACATAATAGATATTTAATCTATTATAGTGATATGGCATCTTTTATAACTATTTTACTAATCA
>JAAYQV010000042.1 GCA_012519065.1 Phytoplasma sp. | reverse complement strand
TAGAATCAGTAGTTCATTCTTTGGGATAGGTGCTTCAGGAGTAATTGATTTAATTTTAAATATATTTATGTGAAAATGGAGAGAGATATAATGATCTTTATTACTTTTAAGATTCTAATTGGGTTTATTATCACACTATTTTATATATATTGGAAATTTGTATATTTTAGTCCAAATGGGACATTTGAATACACAAGTGTTTTTCTAAATAAATTTTTAATAACTAAAGATAGTAAACTCAATAAGTTATATCCAACAAAAAATAATAGTTCATATAGACCAAGAATAATACAAACAGCAATAATGTTATTTGTAACGATTATAACGCTTATATTGATTCTTATATCTTTGTTGATAATGATTATATTAAAAGAAAATGTACTTAAAACATATGTGTATTACTTTAGTATAATTACTGCTATATTAGGATTTTCAATTAACATTGTTGTACTAATTATAAAAATAATTCAAATGTATTCATGTAAGAAAAAAGAAAAACTAATGAGTATAGATGAAATTAACAAAGTAATGATTGAAATATCCAATAAACAACCAGAATTTTATAGATAATTACAGTAAAAATGGGTAGGTAAAAACACTTAAAATAACACCTAAAAAGGCTTAGTTTTCCGTACACGGTAGCGGTGCTATACTAATAGCCACGTTGTCGCGTACTAAACTGTGTTGGTGTTAAGTGCTACTGAACCACAATTCATAGAATATCTAAGCTAAGAGTGTAAAAATACACTCTTTTTTCTATTATAGAAACTTTCAGTTAAGCAATTTAGTAGGTTCTATTGATCTATCGGAAGGGTCTGAAGATATGAAGTATCTATTTAGATCATAAATTATTTTATGATGAAATGATGACTAGTGTAGATCAATATGTTAAGTATTACAATGAAGAAAAACCACAAGAAAAAAGAGTTTGCTTCCAATATACTATTGGAAACAAACTCTAAATACTCATTTTAAATTACTGCCTGTTTTTAAGAAAGAAACCAAAGTTAATTACTCACTTCTTTATAGCCTCTTAAGATTATTTATTTACTTTCTTTAAACACAACAACCCAGTCATTAGCTAACTCTCTACGTCTTGTAGGTCTAATGCTAATATGTTCTTGATTCATAAAAGTACCAAAATAACTTAATGAATTATTTTCAGGATTCATAAAAAAAGCCCTCGAATAATGAGGGCTTATCTTAAAATCTATTCTTTATGTGAATGAGTTAGTTTTTCTAAGAAGTTTAATAACATATTTAATAAAATACCACCAAACGCCGCAACACCTATACCAGGTAAGATGAATGAAGCAGTCACTGGTATTTCTGAAACACCTAATCCTACGATAGCGATAAAAGCCATTACCGCAACCACTTTAGGGTCAAACACATCAACTTTTTTCTCAATCATTAATGCAATCCCTTGAACTGCGATTGCTCCAAATAAGTACAATGAAACACCTTGAATAACTGGATCAGTTAATATTTGACTAATATTGATATTTCCAACTAAATGTAGTAAAACACCCACAATAATCGCAATAATCCCTGTTAAACCAAACACATAGGAAGAGAAGTTTTTAGTCACAGCAGAAGCACTAACGTTTTCCCCATAATTGGTTCCAGCAGGACCACCTAGTAAAACAGCAATAATATCTGCACAACCATCTCCGATAAGATTGGTGTCTAACTCATTTTTAATGTCGTAATTTTTTTCTACACCCATTTCCTCAGCTAAGTTATTAACATATAAATCAACCTGATTAACATGCGCAGCTGATTCTGGAATTGTAGCAAACGCAATCGGGAAAATAGCTAAGACAGCTGTTAAAATGATGCTAGGCTCTTTAAAGGCAGCTGGCAAAGTATTCCAAGGCATGTGATCAAATAATCCTACCTTACCGGCATCTAGATTAGAAACATACTCACCAATGGCTTGGAAATAACCTAGATTACTATTTAAACTTGGGACATAAATTAGATAAGAGAAGATAACACCAACGCCGATACCAATTAAGATAGGTACTTGACTAATAAACCCTTTTTTCAAAACAACCGTTAAAATAGTAATGGTAAGAAAAGTAATGATTGCTACTAAAACCGATAACCAATCTACTTTATCCGCACTAATATTTAAAATACCACTCATAGTATTACCTGCCAATGATAACCCAATGATCATAGCAATCATTCCAGTAATATGACCAGGCAATATTTTATCAATTTTTTCTTTTCCAAAATACTTAATTAGTAATCCAGCACCGATACTCATTAAACCTGAGATGACAGAAGCAACCATAATCGCACCAAAAACGGTATCAGCACTCACATTAGCAAACTTAGTAGTAATGATTGCAACCGCTGGAATATATGAGAAACTAGAACCATAGTATAGAGGGATTTTTCCTTTAGTGATTAATAAAAACCCAATAGTGGCAAAACCACTTGCAAACACAGCAGCAGGAATACTATAAATCTCTAAACCTCTACCATTCATAATGATTGCTGCTAACACAGTAGCAGGCAGCATTACTAAAAATTGTTGTAATGCAAACAATAAACCTTTACCTAAACTAGGCTTTTGGTCTGGTAAATACCCGACAGCTTTTTTTTGACTCATAAAATAACTCCCTTTCTTTTTATGAATCCTTTAAAAAAAGAGGACATATATAGATGTCCTCTTACCAAAATGGCAACAATGAATATGATACCTTGAAACACTCACGGGTGTTTTTTAAAGGACTCTGTCTGCTAAAATTATAACACAATAAAAATAGTAAGCAAGTCTAAAATGAAAAAAATTTGATATAATATAAATGGTGATTAAAATGAAAGAAATTTTAACAAGTGAACAAATCTCAAGAACATTAAAAAGAATGACACATGAAATCATAGAAGCCCATTCTAAATTAGAAGATCTCATCTTAGTTGGTATTTTAAAAAAAGGTTTACCCATAGCAAACATCATTAAAGAAAATTTAAAACAATTTGCTCAAATTGATATCCCTGTTGTAGGTATTGATATCACAAACTATCGAGATGATGTTAAACTGGAAGAAAAAAGCAAACAACATTTAGAATTAGAAAATAAAAACGTTATTTTAGTCGATGATGTTTTATATACAGGAAGATCTGTCAGAGCTGCTATGGATGCCATCATGGATCATCAAAGACCAAGTAAAATTCAACTAGCCATCTTAGTTGATAGAGGACACCGCGAACTTCCAATTAGAGCTGATTTTGTAGGAAAAAATATCCCAACCAGCAAAACTGAAAAGGTGATTGTGGACATTGAAAATCAAACCGTTTATATTGATTAAAAAGACAATTAAAAATGTTGACTTTTAAAGTCCATTATAGTATTATTAGATAGGTACGTTTTAAAAACAAAAAAATCCACACATAGCCCTTATTAAAAAACTAAGGATTATACGTAATAAGGAGAAATGAAAAATGAAAACATTTATGGCAAATGAACAAAACATTGAAAGAAAATGGTTTGTTGTAGACGCTGAAGGTAAAACTTTAGGACGTCTAGCAACGCAAGTTGCATCTGTATTAAGAGGAAAGCATAAACCAACCTACACTCCTCATGTAGACTCTGGTGACTATGTGATTGTAATTAACGCAGAAAAAATTGTATTAACAGGAAAAAAATGGTCTGACAAAATGTATTATAGCCACAGCGGTTATAGCGGTGGTTTAAAATCTACAAGCGCAGAAGAAGTAATGGCTAAATTCCCTACACGTATTGTGGAAAAAGCTGTTAAAGGTATGTTGCCACATACAAAATTAGGTGATAAAATGGCTAGCAAATTATTTGTCTACGCAGGACCTAATCATAAGCATCAAGCACAACAACCAGAAAGTTTGGAGGTATAACACATGGCTAATAAAGTTCAATATTTCGGCACTGGACGTCGTAAAAGTTCAGTTGCGCGTGTTATTCTAACAACTGGGACAGGTAAATTTATTATCAATGGTAGAGAATTTGAAGATTACCTACCTTCACCAGCAACACGCTTAGACGTATTACAACCATTAGCATTAACAGAAAACGTTGGAAACTACGACGTTGTTGCAAATGTTAACGGTGGTGGGTTAACAGGACAAGCAGGAGCAATCCGTTTAGGGATTACAAGAGCTTTAATGGAAATAAACCCAGAATTAAGAGCAATCTTAAAACCAGCAGGTCTAGTAACTAGAGATCCTCGTTCTAAAGAACGTAAAAAATATGGTTTAAGAAAAGCACGTCGTGCACCACAATTCTCAAAACGTTAATTGTTGGATGGACCCAAAATTGGGTCCTTTTCTTTTTTTATAGGCGGGTGCGTCTTGTTAAAAACCTTAAAATATCGTATAATATTACTTGCGTAAAGGAAGGTTGTTAAAATATGAAAAAAGTACGTGTTCGTTATGCACCAAGTCCTACAGGTTTACTACATATAGGTAACGCTAGAAGTGCATTATTTAACTATTTATTTGCTAAACATCATAACGGAGAATTTATCATTAGAATAGAAGATACCGATATTGCAAGAAACGTAGAAGGTGGAGAAGAATCTCAACTAACCAATTTAAGATGGTTAGGATTAGATTGGGACGAATCACCAGATAAAGGTGGTAAATACGGACCTTATCGCCAATTAGAAAGATTAGATTTATATAAAAAATATGCAGAAGAATTATTAGAAAAAGGTCTTGCATATAAAGACTATAGAGAAGATAGTGAAACATACGCTATCCGTTTTAAAGTACCTAAAGATGTCACCTATAGTTTTGATGATATGGTTAGAGGAACTTTAAAGTTTGAAAGTAAAGAAATAGAAGATTGGATTATTATGAAAGACAATGGTATTCCAACATATAACTTTGCTGTAGTTATTGATGATCATCTCATGGAAATATCACATGTCCTTAGAGGAGAAGAACATATTACCAATACGCCTAAACAAATTATGATCTATCAAGCGTTTGGATGGGAAATTCCTATTTTTGGTCATATGACCATTATTGTTAACGAACAAAAGAAAAAACTAAGTAAAAGAGACACTAACGTCATTCAGTTCATCGGAGACTATGCCAAACTAGGTTATTTACCAGAAGCAATGTTTAACTTCATTTCACTCCTTGGTTTTTCACCTAAAGGTGAAGAAGAAATTTTAAGTAAAGAAGAAATCATCAATTTATTTGATGAAACCAGACTATCAAAAGCACCAGCTATGTTTGATAAAGAAAAACTAGCATACATTAATAGTCGATACATTAAAATGTTAGATACACAAACATTGGCTCAAATGGCAAAACCGTACTTTGAAAAAGAAAATATCGCCATTGAAAGTGACCAGTGGTTAGAAACATTGGTTGGTATTTTACAAGATAGACTTACCTATATTGGACAACTACCAGAACTACATCACCAGTTTTTCCATAACGAATTTTCATTATCAGAAGAAGCCAAACAGTTTTTAGTAGAAAACAACAGTAAAGACATGCTAAGGGCTTTAAAAGAAGCATTCTTACAAATTGAGTTTGATGAAACCTTAATTGAACAAACCATTAAACAAGTAGGAAAAGACACAAACACCAAAGGTAAAGCTTTATTCATGCCTGCAAGAATAGCAACCACAGGCGAAATGCACGGCCCAAGTTTACCCGTCTCATTAAAATTATTAGGTAAAGAAAAAGTGATCAAACGTATTGAAGAAACCATTTATGAAATCTAAAGGAGATTATATGAAAAAAATCACAGCAATCCTCATAACCCTTTTAGCCGCGTTTTCACTAATGGCTTGTGGGTTTAGCCCGTTAGATATTAATTTTAAAATAGAAAAATACGAACCAAATTATCAATCTTTAAGTTTTGTTATTACTTGGGACACAGAAACAGATATAATTCTTAAAGATAGTATGTATATGAACCTATCTTTAGATGGAAAAGTTGTTTCTAGTAAAGTTGGTATCAAATCAGGAGAAGCATTTGAGGTAACCAGATTAAAAGAAAATACAACCTATCTTGTGGAAGTATTTGCAACCTCTGGGAAAAATTTAGTGACCTTATATAGAGAACACAAAACCACTTTAGTTGATGGTAGTTCAGTGGATAATCCATATTTAATAAGTAATAAGCAAGATTTAATGACCTTATATGAAACTATGCAAAAAGAACAAACAGAAGAGGAAAGTGGAAACATTGAATATAGAAAAGATGTTTTACTTAAAACCTATTATAAATTAGCAGCCGATATTGATATGGAAAACGAAGTTTTAATGACATCAATCTTTAACGGTAAAGAATTTAAAGGTACTTTTGATGGTAATGGAAAAACCATTAGAAATGTTGAAGTTCTAAATACAGATAAAGGAGAGGTTTCTTTATTTGGTAGAGTTAGCGGAACTATTAAAAACCTTACAGTAGAAAATGTGTATATCAATAGTAAAAACAACTCATATGCAGGAACTAGTTATGTTTCAATTATTGCACATAATGCTTTTAATACTAATGTGATTTTTGAAGGTATTCATATTAAAGATAGTAAAATAGAATACACCCACTACAGTACAGTAGGTACTCTATATTTAGGGGCTGTAGCCGGAAATGCAAAAGGTAAATTCAAAGACATCACCATTGATTGCCTAGATATTGATCTTGATATCACAAGAAACTTATCGACAGCTTATGTAGGTAGTTTGGTTGGAAGATATAACGATGAATCTAATAAAAAAATCAATCGTATTCAAAATGTTATGGTAACAAACAATACAACCAATGTGAATTTTGTCCACGTTGAAGAAAGTGGAAAAAATAGAACTTTAAATGTGGGTGGAATCATTGGTGGATTATCTATTAGTGGAACTCAAAGTAATCTTTACTATCAAGGAGAAATTAATATCAATCAAACCAAATTTGAAAATAAATTAACAGAAACACAAGTCTCTAGCAACAGTGAAGTTAATGTTGGTGGTATTGTTGGAAAATCAGGCAGTGAAATTAGCCAAGTATATGCCGATGTAAATATTAACATTCAAAACACAGAAAACAATGAAAAAAACAACCTTAAAGGTATTAAGTTCACCAAAGCAGGTATTTTAGCAGGACGTAATCAATATGTTTTAAAATCTGCCATCGGTAAAGGTAACATTCATGTTTTAACAGATAGCCAAGAAGCAGACACATTCATAGGTTATGTCGATAAAATGTCCAAGCCAGAACTTTATGCAGGTTATCAAAGTATTGTATTTAATAAAAACAACGTAGTCATAGAAGATGTAAGTACGATTACTATTTATGCTAATAAAGAAGAATTAACAGCCTTTTTAGAAAATCAAAGCATTAGTCAGTGGATTAAAGATAGACTTTAGAAATAAGAAACGACATATTTGTCGTTTTTTAGTATAATAAAGACAAGGGGAGGGGATTATATGAAAATATCTAAAACAAGATTTATTAATTATATTAGATGCCCAAGATTTGTTGCATTAGAAGAAATACATAGAAATAAAAATGAGGCACTAGTTTCGTTTACAGAAGAGATGGATGATTTAATGAGTGAGGAAAACCAATATAAAATCAACATCTTAAAAGATGCTATGTATGATGAAAACGAAGAAGACTTATTAGAAAAAATAGACCCTCAACAAGACATATTACAAAAATACTATGACTACCTAGAAACTGTTTCCGGAAGACTCATCGAAGAAAAATTTCCTGGTGATATCATTTATAACCTAGAAACACAAAAACAAAAACGTTTTGAACTAGAAGATCAAGGTTATTATTTTTATTGTTTTTTAGACGGTTATCAAGAAGATGAGAAAAACATACGAATCTTTGAAACCAAAGCAACTACCAGTAAAAAACTACTCAATATGACCTATACCAACGAAGAAAAAGAAAAAAAACCAATGTTTGAATATTCACCTGACGGTATTTTAATGCCAGCAGAAATGATCTATGATCAACTTCCAGAAAACTATTATAAAAAAAGAGCAAGCTTTTTTGATAGACTAAATGCTATGGGTAGATATGTATATGACCTAGCTTACCAAAGATATGTTATTTCTAAAAGTCTTCAAAAAGATAAGATAAACAAACAAGAAAAATATTACTTAGTACTATTAAACAGTGAATATGTTCATGATGGTAAAACAGATGAACATCAACAACCTATCTATCCAACCGATTTAGTTGTTTTAGTTGATTTAACTACGATCACAGAAGACTACATGAAAATCATTGAAAGTGATGCAAAAACCGTTATTTCAAGACTTAATCAAATGCAAGGACAAGAAGTTCCGTTAGGTAAACACTGTCAAAGAAATGATGTTCGTCAATGCAAATTCTTACCCATTTGTTTTAGTAAATTACCAAAGAAAAACAGCATCTTTGTTTATACAAACGGTCATCATGGCTTCAAAGATAAAAATAATGAAAAATATGACCGATTTGATTTAATTAACCAAGGATATACAGATGCATTATCCATTCCAAGAGATTGGCTAAATAGAGAAGATAACGTCATTCAAAGAGATGTTATTGAAACACAAGAAACATATTATGATAAAGAAAAAATCAGAGCAGGAATCAAAGCAATCAAATACCCAATTTATCATTTAGACTTTGAGTCATTTCCTTGTCCTCTACCTCGCTTTAAAGGGGAAACACCCTATATGCAATCACTTTTTCAATACTCAATTCATATAGAACATGAACCAGGGGTTTGTGATAAAGATAAGGATAATTATTCATTTATCGCAACGACTCACGATGATTTAAGAGAAGATTTAGTCAAAGGGATGTTAGATGTCATTAAAGAAGATGGTGGAACCATTTTGGTTTATAACGTTTCTTTTGAAAAAACCAGATTAAAAGAACTAGCAATCATCTACCCACAATACAGACAACGACTAGAAGATATGATTGAAAGGCTTTTTGATTTAATGGACCTTATTAAAGGCAATCAAACGTTTTATAAAAACCTTGGTTACAGCCCAGCAAAAGGCATAAACTATTATCATAATGATTTAAATGGTTCATATTCTATTAAAAAAGTATTACCTATTTTTAGTGATCTAACCTATGAAGGTATGGCCGTAGCAAATGGAACCCAAGCATTAGTAACCTACGCTAAATTTCCTTATATGGATAAAAAAGAATTTGAACAAAGTTATATTGACCTACTTGAGTATTGTAAACAAGATACATGGGCAATGTATGAAATATTAAACGAATTAAGAAAGATATAGGTGTTATGATGCTGAAAATATATAACTCATTAACGAATAAAGTTGAATTATTTAGACCCATTCATTCAAGAAAAATCAACATGTATGTATGTGGGCCAACAGTATATGACCATATTCATATTGGTAACGCTAGACCTGTGATTTTTTTTGATACGGTCAAAAAATATTTAGAATCCATCGGATTTGATGTAAAATATGTTACAAACATTACAGATGTGGACGATAAAATCATTGAAAAAGCCATCAAAAAACAAGTGACAGAAAAAATAATTTCTGAAAAATATACAGCCGCTTTTTTAGAAATGGTTAAGGTCCTTAACGCAGACTCTATTAACCTAACACCAAAGGCAACCGATTATATTACGCAAATGATTCATTACATACAAGACTTAGTGGATCAAGGTTATGCATATGTTATTGATAGCGGTGTTTATTTTAGAGTTCATAAAATACCAACCTATGGACAGTTAAGTAAACAAAACATAGAAACCTTACGCCAAAACACTAGAAAAGAACTAGATGATCAAAAAGAAAATCCGGAAGACTTTGCTTTATGGAAAACAACAACAGAAGGGATTACATATGATAGTCCATGGCAAAAAGGACGTCCAGGTTGGCACACAGAATGTGCTGTTATGAATCATGAAATATTTAATGAAGAAATTGATATACACGGGGGAGGGTTTGATTTAAAATTCCCACATCATGAAAATGAGATTGCTCAAACCTGTGCCCACCAAAACCATGAGCTAGCTAAATATTGGATGCATGTAGGAAGATTAGATTTAGAACATACAAAGATGAGTAAATCTCTTGGTAACGCCTTATATGTCAAAGATTTAATCAAAGAAGTTAATCCTAATGCCTTTAGACTGCTAATTATTTCTCATCATTATAGACAACCGATTAACTATAGTGAAGAATTAATGGAGCAGTATGTTAAAATATATGAACGTATCAATAGAACTATGAAAAAAACTGCCTTTAATTTACAATTAAATGGTATAATAGAAAATGGTATTCATAGTGAATACTATCAAGAATTTACTAATTTGATGGAAAATGATTTTTCAACACCTAATGTTTTAACTTTAATAGAGACTATTTTAAAGAAAATGAATAGTGAATCAAACTTAGAGCAAACCGCACGATTTAAAAATACTATTGAAGATATTTTAACTATTTTAGGTATTAAAATTGATAACCAAGAATTTTCAAAAGAAACCATTCAAACTTATTTAGAATGGCAAGAAGCAAGAGAAGCTAGAGATTTTAAAAAAGCAGATGAACTTAGAAAGATACTAGTAGAGCAAGGACTGATTTAGTGAACGGATTAACATTAGCTTATTTAGGAGACTCATATTATGAGTTGGAAATAAGAAAATATTTAGTGACCAAAGGGATAACTAACGTAAATAAATTACATAAAAGTGCTGTGATGTACACATCATCTATTGCTCAGGCATGCATATCAAAATACTTAAGCGATCAAAACCTCTTAACAGAAGAAGAGATTAGTTTATTTAAAAGAGGTCGAAACAGCAGCGGACCAGGAAGAAAAAACGTGGATAAAACAACCTACCAAAATGCTACTGGATTTGAAGCCTTAATTGGGGCTTTATCGCTTCAAGACGAGAAAAGAGCTAAAGAGCTTATTGCTATAGGCATAGACTATATTGAAAGAGGGGAAGACAATGGACAATCAAAATGAAGATGTAATCTTAAATGAAAAGGCACCTAAAAAGGCACCTAAAGTTAAAAAACAAAAAGGTCCTAAAATGGTTATAAAAGAAGAACCTCTTGAGATGAAAGATCCTTTTAAAATTGAGGATTCAACCAAGCAAGATTTTTTTCCAGAAGCAAAAGCGCCTAAAAGAGTAAAGAAATTAGAAGAAATAGTAGTTGAAAGATATAACCCTGATATCGATAAAGGGTTAAGCTATGAAGAAGTTGAAAAAAGACAATTAGCCGGTTTATCTAACCAATTAGATAAAGGAAGTACTAAAACCTATAAAGGTATCTTTTTTTCAAACATCGTCACTTTTTTTAACTTACTAACATTTTCAATTGCCGGATGGCTTATATCCATCGGACAGTGGAAACAACTTCTATTTTTAGTCATTGTGGTCGTTAACTTAACCATAGGAATTCTTCAAGAAAT
>JAAYQV010000041.1 GCA_012519065.1 Phytoplasma sp. | reverse complement strand
TACTTTATTAACGAAGAAATAAAAAGAATCTTAAGATTAAATCAATTAGGTTTTTATACCAAAGGGGCGTATGAGAATCTTTATATATTGCAAACTGCATACTTTAAGATGTTAGACCGTCTAGATCATACCAAAGATCTTTTAAATCAACACTTTTCTACACAAATCAATCAGATGTGGCTTGAACTAATTGATCAAACAATAGAAGAAGAGGAAGTAGAAATAGAGGAAGAAGAAACAATTTTTCAAACATCTTTCCAATTTGTTATAAAACAAATAGAAAGGGTCATTATGTTAGATCAATTACCATTTGATAAACAAATAGACCTTAAATTAAAAAATGTCTCACCACAACACCTGATCAATTTACCAGAAGAAGTAGAAAGGGTTACTATATTAGATGAGAAAAGAAATCCTCTTTCTGAACATATGTTAAAGATCAACCATTTAGAAGGGAAAAATAAATCAAAAGAAGAAAAAAACATAGAGTATCATGAAAATAGAAAACAATTTAAGTTGATAGTAGAAATCTATGCAGCAGACGATATCCATCTAATCCCTAATTTAGAACAAATAGATGGTGTTTTATTAAGAGTTGAAAACGCCTATCTTAAAAATAACTTCATCATTAATATAGAACAACGATTAGACGAATATCGTAAAATAGCATCCTTAATACCAAATAAAGAAATTATCATCGTTTTACCAACACAACAAAAATTATATGAATTTCTTGAGATTAAAGGAGGGGAAATTACTAATCCCCATGAATTATCCAAACACTACTATATGTATGATATGGAAATTTACTGCGTTAATAAAATAGGACAAGATCATAGAGTAAAAGTGGTTTTTCCAAAAGTATTAAATGACTCTGATTACATGTACTATAGAACTATTGTGGAAACAGGACTATCCTTATATCCAAAAAAGAAAATGGTTGAAATCGGGTTTTCTGTTGATAATGAAGTTGTCTATGAATATATTGAATATTATAAACCTTTTGATTTTATTCTCCTTGATACCAAGGAGTTATACGAAGATCTTTACGAAAAAGTAGAAACCATTGATTTTCAAATGTTTAAGAAAGAATACATACATGAAGTAAGAGAAGTCCATCAATATGCCAGGTCAAGAAAAAAGCCAGACTATATTATTGGTGATTTTATAAATAATGAAGATATTTTTAAAAAATGCATAATATTAGGATTTAAAAACTTTATCATAGATATTGAAAAAATTAATAACTATGATACAATAATTGTAGAGTATCTAAAATCACGTGGAAAATACAAAAAAAAAATAAAAAAACAATAAAAGCCTTGCATTAAAGGCTTTTTTTTTGTATAATTAAAAGGCTTATGCGTATGCATAGTTGGCTGTGATTTGGGAGGTTGCCGATACGCGGACTGCCGTTGTCTGAATATCGGGTTTTCTCAAGGAGCAAGTCTATGAAAAAATTATAGGCGGAAGGAGATATATAAAATGGCAAAAGAAGTAATCAAAATTCGTTTAAAAGCGTATGATCACAGATTAATTGATCAAGCAGCAAAGAAAATCGTCGATAGCGTAGTAAAAACAGGTGCAACAGTAAATGGACCAGTACCACTACCTACTAAAAAGGAGATTTTCACAATCTTGCGTTCACCACACGTAAACAAAGATTCACGTGAACAATTTGAACGTCGTACGCACAAAAGATTAATCCAAATCGTTAATCCAAATTCAAAAACGATAGATGCATTAATGCACATTGATTTACCATCAGGTATTGATATTGTATTAAAAAAATAAAAAAAAGATTTGAGAAACAAAAGTAAAGAAAGAGGGACATGAAATGGCCAAAGGAATCTTAGGTAGAAAAATTGGAATGACTCAAATTTTCGATGAAAATGGAGTTTCAATTCCGGTAACGGTTGTTGATGTGGCTGACAACGTTGTTTTACAACAAAAAACAGTAGAAACTGATGGATATGTTGCAACACAACTTGGCTTCCAATCAAAACGCGAAACATTAAGTAACAAGCCTGAATTAGGGCACGTGAAAAAAGCTAATACAGCACCTAAGCGCTTCGTTAAAGAAATACGTTTTAAAGAAGGGCTTGTAAATAGTTTAGCTGAATTAGAGGTAGGATCTTCTTTAAATGTAGATTCATTTGAAGTAGGAGAAATAGTTGACGTAACAGGAACATCAAAAGGTAAAGGATTTGCCGGTGCAATCAAACGTCATAATCAAAAAATAAGTTTTATGTCACACGGTTCTAGATACCACCGTGGAGTTGGTTCTATGGGAGCTATCAAGGGTAAATTAAAAGGTAAAAATTTACCAGGACAAATGGGACACGAAACAGTTACAGTACAAAATTTACAAGTTGTTGCTGTAGATACAGAAAATCAAGTACTATTAATTAGTGGAAGCATTCCAGGACCTAAAAAAGGTTTTGTAATCATTAAATCTGCTGTTAAGAGTGCTAAGTAAGGAGGACGGATAATATGCCAAAATTTGATATGTTAAATCAATCTGGAAACAAGGTAGAACAATTATCCCTATCTGAAGCAGTATTCGGTATTGAACCAAATCAACAAGTATTATATGACGTAGTCAACGCTCAAAGAGCAGCAATGCGTCAAGGAACCCATGATGTTAAAAACCGTAGCGAAGTATCTGGTGGCGGTAGAAAACCATGGAGACAAAAAGGAACTGGACGTGCGCGTCAAGGTTCAACAAGATCACCACAATGGCGTGGTGGTGGTGTAGTTTTCGGACCAACACCAAGAAGTTATGAAGTTAAAGTAAATCAAAAGGTTCGTCAATTAGCGCTTCGTTCAGCTTTATCAGCACAAGCACAAAAAGGACAATTAGCAATCATTGAAGACTTAACATTAGAAACTTATAAAACTAAAGAACTACAAACAATCTTAAACAGTTTAAACCTAAAAGGTAAAACATTAATTATTACTAAGGAATTAACAGACAACATCATCATGGCATCAAGAAACATTCCTACAGTATACATTGAAGCAGCAACACACGTTAGTGTATATGACATCTTAAATTGTAAAAATTTAGTGTTAACAAAAGAAGCTGTTTCATACTTTGAGGAGGTATTAGGATAATGACTAAATATTATGATCTCATCAAGTCTCCAATCATTACTGAAGAATCAATGAACTTAATTGAAACACAAAATAAATACACATTCAAAGTTGACAAAAAAGCAAACAAAGTAGAAATCAAAAAAGCAATTGAAGCAATTTTTGAAGTAAAAGTAGTGTCAGTTAATACAATTACAGTATTACCTAAATTCAAAAGAATGGGTAAACATGAAGGATACACTGCTGGATATAAAAAAGCAATCGTTAAATTAGTAGACGGACAAAAAATCGAAGCATTCGCTATCTAATTTTAAAAAAAAGTGAAATATTAGAGGAGGATTAACCAAATGGCGGTTAAAAAATACAAAGCGACTACAAATGGTCGTCGTAATATGAGTGTTTTAACATTCGAAGAAATCACAACATCTACTCCTGAAAAATCACTACTTGCCCCAATAGCACGCACAGGTGGACGTAATAACCAAGGAAAAACAACGGTTAGACACATCGGTGGTGGAGCTAAAAGAAAATACCGTATTATTGATTTTAAAAGAAATAAAGATAATATCGTTGGTAAAGTAGCAACAATCGAGTATGATCCAAATAGAAGTGCAAACATCGCACTTATCCACTATTTAGATGGAGAAAAAAGATATATTCTTGCTCCAAAAGGCTTAACAGTTGGAATGACTGTTGAATCAGGAGAAGGTATTGATATTAAAGTAGGTAATGCCCTACCAATCATGAGTATTCCTGTTGGTACAGTTGTACACAACATCGAGTTAAAACCTGGTAAAGGTGGACAAATCGCTCGTAGTGCAGGAGCAGGAGTACAAATTTTAGGTCGTGAAGAAAAATATGTTTTAGTGCGTTTACAATCAGGAGAAGTACGTAAAATCTTAGGTACTTGTCGTGCAACTGTGGGAACCGTTGGTAACGAATCACACGAATTAGTAAATGTTGGTAAAGCAGGTAAGTCACGTCATAAAGGTATTCGTCCAACAGTACGTGGTTCTGTAATGAACCCTAACGATCACCCACATGGTGGTGGTGAAGGACGTACACCAATCGGACGTAAGTCACCAATGACCCCTTGGGGTAAAAAAGCACGTGGAATTAAAACACGTGACACTAAAAAAGCGTCAAATTCATTAATTATTAGACGCCGTACGAAATAATTAGGAGGGAATTATGGCACGTTCAGTTAAAAAAGGTCCATTTTGTGATAGTCATTTATTAGATAAAGTGCGTAAACAAAATGATGCTAACGAAAAGAAAGTTATTCAGACATGGTCACGTCGTTCAACCATTTTCCCTGAATTTATTGGTCATACTATCGCAGTATACAACGGAAGAGAACACGTTCCTGTATATGTAACTGAAGATATGGTAGGACATAAATTAGGAGAATTTGCTCCAACACGTACATACCGTGGACATGAAAAAGATAAGAAAGCTAAGAAAAAATAATTGGAGGAGTTAAAGATGGAAGCAAAAGCAATTGCGAAAACCGTGCGTATAGCACCTAGAAAAGCTCGCTTAGTGATTGATCTAATCCGTGGCAAAGATATTAAAGAAGCACAAGCAATTTTAATGTTCACCCCACGTGCTGCCTCACCAATTATTTTAAAGGTGTTAAACAGTGCAGTAGCTAACGCAACACATAACAACGACTTAGACTTATCTAAGTTATATGTTAAAGAAGCGTACGTCGGTGAAGGTGTACGATTAAAAAGAATGTTACCTAGAGCAAAAGGTCAAGGGGACATTATCCAAAAGAGAACTAGCCACATTACTGTGGTAGTTGCAGAAAGAGATTAAGGAGGGAAACAATGGGACAAAAAACGAATCCAAATGGACTACGTATAGGAGTAATCCGTTCATGGGAATCTAAATGGTATGCAGCAGAAAAAGATGTACCTGCTCTTATTAAAGAAGATCACATGATCCGTGAGTTCTTAAAAGAACAATATAAAAAAGCCGGCGTTTCTCAAATTGAGATCGAACGTATTAAAGGTAAAAATAAAGATCGTGTAAAAATAACTTTATATACTTCAAAACCAGGGATTGTTATTGGTAGAGAAGGGGCAACAAGAAATGAAGTTGTTTCTACATTAGAGTATTTAACTAAAAAAGAAATTGTATTTAACGTTATTGAAGTTAAACGTCCAGAAAAAGTTGCAGAATTAGTTGCACAAAGTATGGCAGAACAATTAGAAAACCGTGCGTCATTTAGACGTGTTCAAAAAATTGCAATCCAACGCGCTTTAAAATCAGGAGCTAAAGGTGTTAAAACATTAGTTTCTGGTCGTTTAGGTGGAGCTGAAATGGCTCGTAGCGAAGGATACTCAGAAGGACGCGTGCCATTACATACATTACGTGCAGACGTAGATTATGCAACGGCAGAAGCACACACTACATATGGTGTTTTAGGTATTAAAGTATGGATTTTCCATGGCGAAGTATTACCAGGACAAACTATTTTAGATACTAGAAAACCGTTTGAAGCGGCTGCTCCAAGAAGAGAGAGACGCAATCGTAAAGGAGGCAATTGATTATGTTAATGCCTAAAAGAACGAAATATCGTCGTCCTCATCGCGTAAGCTATGAAGGAAAAGCAAAAGGAAAAAATGAAATTCTTAACGGAGATTATGCATTAGTTGCATTAGAAGGAGCTTGGATTACTAACAGACAAATCGAAGCATCTCGTATCGCAATGACTCGTCATATGAAACGTTTAGGTAAAGTATGGATTAATATATTCCCACATATGGCTAAAACTAAGAAACCATTAGAAGTACGTATGGGTTCTGGTAAAGGGGCACCTGATCATTGGGTAGCTGTAGTTAAAGAAGGAAAAATATTATTTGAAATCAATGGTGTTTCTGATGCAGTTGCAGTAGAGGCCTTAAGATTAGCATCTCATAAATTACCAATTAAAACTAAAATTGTTAAAAGAGGTGAAGAAGCGTGAAACCAGCTGACATTCGTAAGATGAAAACTGAAGAAATTGAATCTAAAATTGTTGAGTTGAAAGCTGAATTATTCAATTTACGCTTCCAACTTGCTGTGGGTCAATTAGAAAATACAGCACGTATTAGTAAAGTAAAAAGAACGATCGCTCAAATGAAAACTATCATTAGCGAACGCAGTCTGTAAGGAGGATACAATAATGGAACGTAATCAAAGAAAAGTGTATACCGGAACTGTTGTATCTGATAAAATGGAAAAAACAGTAACTGTTGTTGTAAACACATATAAAAAAGACCGTTTATACGGAAAAAGAGTTAAACAATCTAAAAAATATCATGTGCATGATGAAGAAAGTGTTGCTAAATTAGGTGACACTGTAACAATCATTGAAACAAGACCGCTATCTAAAACAAAAAGATTCCGTGTTTTAAAAGTGATTTCACATGCTGATTTAGTGTAAGGGAGGCGTAAACGATGATACAACAAGAAAGTAGATTAGTAGTTGCTGATAACAGCGGTGCTAAAGAAGTCTTAGTTATTAAAGTATTAGGTGGTACGCGTCGTCGCTACGCTAACATCGGTGATGTTGTTGTTGTGACTGTAAAAAAAGCGATACCTGCTGGTACAGTTAAAAAAGGTGACGTAGTAAAAGCTGTTATTGTTAGAAGCAAAACAGGTGCTCGTCGCGCAGACGGCTCATACATCAAATTTGATGAAAATGCAGCAGTAATTATTAAAGAAGACTTAACACCACGTGGAACACGTATTTTCGGGCCAGTGGCAAGAGAGTTAAGAGAAAAGAATTTCATGAAAATTGTTTCTCTAGCTCCTGAAGTGTTATAAGGAGGTCGCATCTATGTATATTAAAACTGGAGATACAGTTGCAGTGATTGCTGGACGCGATCAATTTGTAACTGATAAAAAAGGAAACAAAGTACGTAAAACAGGTCGTGTTTTAAAAGTATTAAGAGACCAAGACAGAGTAATTGTTGAAGGCGTTAATATTGCTAAAAAACACCAAAGACCAACACAAGCAAACGATAAAGGTGGAATCATTGAAATTGAAACACCAATCCACGTATCAAACGTTGCTTTAATTGACCCTAAAACAGGGGAACCAACAAGAGTTGGCTTTAGAGTTGAAAATGGTAAAAAAGTACGTTACGCAGTAAAATCTGGTACAACCATTGATTCAACTAAAAAATAAGGAGGGATTGACTAATGAGCAGATTAAAAACTTTATATGAAGACGTTGTCAAAACCGAACTTATGAAAACATTTGACTATTCTTCAGTGATGGAGGCACCAAAAATTGAAAAAATCGTTATCAACATGGGTGTTGGTGATGCAGTTTTCAACTCAAAAGTGTTAGATGACGCTGTAGAAGAATTGATGCAATTAAGTGGACAACGTCCAGTAATTACTAAAGCTAAAAATTCTATTTCTAACTTCAAATTAAGAGAAGGTATGCCAATTGGATGTAAAGTGACTTTAAGAGGAGAACGTATGTACTTATTCTTAGATAAACTAATCCAAATCGCATTACCACGTGTAAGAGACTTCAGAGGAGTATCTGCAAACGCATTTGATGGTAGAGGTAACTATACTTTAGGATTAAAAGAACAAATCGTATTCCCAGAAATCAACATTGATAAAGTGAAGAAAGTACGCGGAATGGATATTGTTATTGTTACAACGGCAAAAACAGACGAAGAAGCTAAAAAATTATTAGACTTATTCGGAATGCCGTTTAAAAAGTAAGGAGAGAAGCATATGGCAAAGAAATCAAAAATCGCAAAAGATAAAAAACAGCGTGAACTTGTAGCTATTTATGCTGAAAGAAGAAGAGCTCTTAAAGAAGCTGGAGACTACGAAGGATTAGCTAAATTACCAAGAAACGCTTCTCCAGTACGTCTACGTAACAGAGACTCAATAGATGGAAGACCGCGTGCTTATATTCGTAAATTTGGCGTATCACGTATTAAATTCCGTGATTTAGCGCACAAAGGTGAACTTCCAGGCGTTAAAAAAGCAAGCTGGTAAGAAGGAGGATAAAAAAATGGTTATGACTGATCCAATCGCGGATATGTTAACACGTATTCGTAACGCAAATAAAATGCGTCATCCGAAAGTAGAAATCCCTGCTTCTAAATTAAAAACTGATATTTTATCAGTGTTAAAAAAAGAAGGATTCATCAAGGATTTTAGCATTCAAAATAATGAAAAACCTAATATAGTAGTAACTCTTAAATATACTCAAGACAACGAAAGAGTAATTAAAGGGTTAAAAAGGATATCGAAACCAGGTCTCCGTGTATATGCACAAGTTGATCAATTACCTAAGGTATTAAATGGCCTAGGGGTAGCATTGATTTCAACTTCAAAAGGTATTTTAACAGATCGCGAAGCTCGTCTATCTAATGTTGGTGGCGAAGTTTTAGCTTACATATGGTAATAAAGGAGGAATTAATATGTCACGTATAGGTAATAAAGTGATTCAAGTTCCTGCTGGTGTTACTGTAGAAATTAGCGAAACTAATTTCGTATCAGTTAAAGGACCTAAAGGACAACTTGAATTTCAATTTAATGAAAACTTAAATATCGAATTAGAAGGAACAGAACTTAAAGTTTCTCGTCCAAATAATGAAATATTTACAAGAAAAATCCACGGAACAACTAGAGCATTGTTATCAAACATGGTTATAGGTGTTTCAGAAGGATTTAAAAAACAATTAGAAATCATTGGGGTTGGGTATAGAGCTCAACTACAAGGAAATAAATTAGTGTTAGCATTAGGATTCTCTCACCCAGTTGAGTTAGATATTCCAGCAGGATTAACAGTAGAAGTACCTAAAAATACTGAAATTACTATCAATGGAATTGATAAACAACTAGTTGGAGAGTTTGCTGCTAATATTAGAAGATTACGCAAACCAGAACCTTACAAAGGAAAAGGTATTCGCTATGTTGGTGAATATGTTCCACGTAAAGCTGGTAAAACCGCTAAATAAGAAAGGATATAGTAGATAATGATAACAAAAAAATCTTCAAACGTAGCACGTAAAAAACGTCACTTACGTATTAGAAAAACTGTTGTTGGTTCTGCTGAACGTCCACGTTTAAACGTGTACCGTTCAAACACAGCGCTCTATGTCCAACTTGTAGATGATCACAAACAAGTGACATTACTTAGCGCGCGTAGCCAAGAAACAGGCGTTAAAGGATGCAACATCGAAGCTGCTACAGCTTTAGGAAAATTAATTGCGCAAAAAGCTTTAGATAAAAATATTACTTCAGTAGTATTTGACAGAAGTGGATACTTATACCACGGACGTATCAAAGCTTTAGCTGAAGCTGCTCGTGAAGCAGGCTTACAATTCTAAGGAGGAAAGAAACTATGGCGAAAAAAGAATTCAAAGAGCAAGAAACTGTATTTGAAGAAAAAGTAGTTGCTATAAACCGAGTAACCAAAGTTGTTAAAGGTGGTCGTCGTTTCCGTTTCTCAGCATTAGTTGTTGTAGGCGATAGAAAAGGTCACGTAGGTTTCGGTACAGGAAAAGCACAAGAAGTTCCTGAAGCAATTAAAAAAGCAGTTGAAAATGCAAAGAAAAATTTAATTAAAGTTCCAATCGTAGGAACAACAGTACCACACGAAATTACAGGAACATTTGGAGCAGGTAAAGTATTCTTTAAACCAGCAACAGAAGGTACCGGAGTTATCGCTGGTGGGGCAGTACGTATTATTTTTGAATTAGCTGGAATTAATGACGTATTATCAAAAACTTTAGGATCAAGAACACCAATTAACATGGTTAGAGCAACATTTAATGGTTTAGAATCTTTAAGAACTGCTGAAGATGTAGCTAAACTACGTGGTATTGATGTAGCGAGGTTAGGATAATGAAATACGAAATTACTTTAGTAAAAAGCTTAATTGGGAAAAAACCAAATCAAGTTAAAACAGCAAAAGCTTTAGGCTTATCAAAAATTAATCAAGTAGTTATTAAAGACGACAATGAAGCAATTCGTGGAATGATTAATACCATTTCACACCTTGTTTCAGTTAAAGAAATAGCGTAAGGAGGAGACATCATGTTAAACGAATTAAAACCGGTAGCAGGTGCACGCCAATCACGCAAACGCCTTGGACGTGGTCCAGGTAGTGGAACAGGTAAAACAGCTGGTAAAGGACATAAAGGACAAAATGCTCGTTCAGGCGGTGGTGTAAGACCAGGATTTGAAGGTGGACAAATTCCTTTCTTCCAAAGAATTCCTAAAAGAGGATTCAACAACTTTACAAGAAAAGAATATGCAATAGTTAACTTAGGTGATCTAGAGGTATTTAATGACGGTGACACAATCACTCCGGAGTTATTATTAGAAAAAAGAATCATCAACAAAGAACTTTCTGGCGTTAAAATTTTAGCAAACGGAGAGTTAACAAAAAAATTAACTGTTAAAGCAAGTAAATTTTCAAAAGCAGCAAACGATGCAATTTTAGCAGTTGGTGGAACAGTAGAGGTGATTTAGTGTGTGGCAACGTATAAAACTAGTATTAAGTAATAAAACAGTCATGTTGCGAATCGCAGTCACGCTATTAATTATACTGGTGTTTAGAATTGCTAGTTATATTCCAATTCCACTATTCAATACTGAATTATTAAGTGGAGATTTTGGATCTGGATTTTTAGCAATCTTAAATAGCTATAGTGGACAAGCATTGGCAAGATTTTCTATATTCGCTTTAGGGATTTCCCCATACATTACTGCCTCTATTGCGGTGCAATTACTTCAAACAGTATTGCCTTCATTAAAAGAGTGGAGTAAACAAGGTGAAGCTGGAAAACAGAAAAGTGCTAAACTAACACGATATATGGCAATTGCATTAGCATTTGCTCAAGCCTTGTTACTAATTTTAGGTGTTGGATCACCATTACAACAAGGTGTTAATCAAAGTGTTTGGGTTTACTTATATATGGCATTAACGGTCACAGCAGGTTCTGCAATTACCATCTGGTTAGCTGATTTAATTACAGCTAAAGGTGTTGGTAATGGTACATCAATTATGATCGTTACTGGTATGGCAACAAGTTTACCAATCATGATAACAACACTAGGTAATAAATACCTAGGAGCAAACTTTACATGGGGTAATCTTGGAATTTATAGCATTATTATGTTGTTAAATATATTCATTTTACTAGCAGTTATTTATATTTACGTTGCAAAAAGGAAAATTCCTATACAACACGCTAATAGACAAGGAAAAACAGACTCAAATATCCCAATTAAAATCAACAGTGCTGGGGTATTACCTGTTATCTTTGCTTCAACGTTAATGAGTATTCCATTAACTATAGTAGAATTATCAAGTACATCGACAGGTTTAAAAACTTGGATCAATAACATCTTTAGTTCAAGTCAACCATTAGGATTTATCTTATATATTGTATTGATTGTGATTTTCTCATTCTTCTATACATTTATGTCAGTAAACCCATCAGATATGGCAGATAACTTATCTAAGCAAGATGCTTATATCCCAGGAATTAGACCAGGTGAAGAAACAAAAAACTTCATCGCAAGATTATTATTTAAAGTGACAGTAATTGGTACTACATTCATAGTATTATTAGCTGCCCTACCAATTTTGACTACTTGGATATTCGGCTTTACCGCTGCAGAAGCAAGTGCTATTCAAATTGGGGGAACCAGTTTACTAATTATTGTGGGTGTTGCAGTTGAAACAACACAACAAATTGAAGCAGCAGCAAATCAAGACCAATATACAGGTTTATTCTAAATAATAGAGGTGAAGAAAAAGTGCAACTCATATTAATGGGGCCTCCTGGAGTAGGAAAAGGTTCCCAAGCAACAGTATTATCTAAAAGACTAAATATTCCACATATTTCTACAGGAGATATGTTTAGAAAACACTTTAAAGAAAATACTGATTTAGGAAAACTAGCTAAAAGTTATACCGACAAGGGACTATTAGTTCCAGATGAGGTAACCAACCAAATGGTTGAAGATAGATTACAAGATGAAGATATTAAAAACGGATTCTTACTAGACGGCTATCCAAGAAATGTTGACCAAGCAAAATTCCTAGATGAACTATTAAAAAGAAAACAAATTAAAATTGATGCAGCAATAGAACTTACTGCAGACAATGAAGTTTTGATTAAACGTATAACAGGACGTAGAGTTTGTCCAAAATGTGGTTCTGTTTACCACATTGAAAACAACCCTCCAAAAGTATCTGGTCTGTGTGATAAAGATCAAACAGAACTTATACAAAGAGTAGATGATAAAGAAGAAACCGTGATTAATAGACTTAAAGTATATGAAAATGAAACCTTCCCAATCATCGAATACTATACAAATCAAAATTTAGTAAAAAAAATCGATGGAACAAATACCATTGATCGTGTGTCAGAAGACATTTTAAAGGCATTAGGTGAGTAAATGATTTTAATTAAGTCAAATAGAGAAATCGAGTTGATGAGAAAAGCAGGACAAATATTGGATCAAACAAGAGAAATGTTAGTTCCACATATTAAGCCAGGCATTTCAACTCATCAGCTTGATATACTCGCTGAAAAGTTCATAGAAAGTCAAGGAGCAACTCCCTCATTTAAAAACTACAATGGGTTCCCAGGATCTATTTGTACGTCTGTCAATGAAGTTGTTGTCCATGGAATTCCTTCTAAGAAAAAGATCTTAAAAGAAGGAGATATTATTTCAATTGATATCGGTGTAAATTACAAAGGGTATCATGCAGATTCTGCATGGACATATCCAGTTGGAGAAATATCACCGGAAGCTAAGCAATTATTAGAAGTTTCCAAAGAATCATTGTTTGTCGGTTTAGAACAAGCAAAACCAGGCAATCATGTTTCAGATATATCACATGCAATAGAAGAATTCATTAAGCCTTATGGGTATGGTATTGTAGAAGAATTTACTGGTCATGGCATCGGTCAAAGCTTACATGAAGATCCATACGTTCCAAACTTTGGAAAACCTAAAATGGGACCTATCTTAAGACCAGGAATGACCTTTTGTGTAGAACCTATGGTAAACCTTGGAACTAAAAATGTAAAAATTCTTTTAGATAATTGGACAACAGTAACAACAGACAAAAAAATGAGTGCTCATTTTGAGCACACTATCCTGATTACAGAAACAGGATATGAGATTTTAACAAAAAATAAGGAGTGATCAAATGGCTAGAGAAGATTTAATTGAAGTAGAAGCTAAAGTCATTGAAGTTTTACCTAATACAAAATTTAAAGTAGAGTTAGAAAATGGACATATTGTTTTAGCACATGTTTCTGGTAAAATCCGTATTAATAACATACGCATTTTACCTGGTGATAAAGTTACAGTTGAATTATCACCATATGATTTAACACGTGGGCGAATTACTTATCGCCGAAAATAAGGAGGATACAAAGTGAAAGTTAGAGCATCCGTTAAAAAACGTAGTGCTGATGACATAATTGTACGTCGTAAAGGCCGCGTTTACGTAATTAATAAAAAAAATAGAAGACATAACCAAAGACAAGGTTAATCGGGAGGAACTATGGCAAGAATAGCAGGTGTTGACATACCACGCGACAAACGTGTTGTGGTTTCGTTGACTTATATTTATGGAATCGGGTTAAGTACATCTAAGCAAATCTTAGAAGCAGTAAATATCAGTGAAGATATTCGCGTAAAAGACTTAACAGAAGATCAACTAGCAGCAATTCGTACAGAAATTGCAAATATTGCTGTTGAAGGTGATTTAAGAAGAGAAGTGACATTAAACATCAAACGTTTAATGGAAATCGGATCTTATCGTGGAATCCGCCATCGTAGAGGATTACCAGTTCGTGGGCAAAATACAAGAAACAATGCCAGAACAAGAAAAGGTAAACCAAAAGCGATAGCTGGTAAAAAGAAATAAGGAGGAATAGAAAATGGCACGTAAAAGAACAACTAAACGTAGAGTAAAGAAAAATATTCCCCTTGGTATTGCACACATTCATACAACATTTAATAATACAATCGTAACAATTACTGATACAGAAGGTAACGCAGTGGCATGGAGCAGTGCAGGGGTATTAGGATTTAAAGGAAGTCGTAAATCTACACCATTTGCAGCACAAATGTCAGCAGAAGCTGCAGCAAAAGCAGCAATGGAAAATGGTATGATTAAGGTTGAAGTATATATCAAAGGACCAGGGCCAGGACGTGAAGCAGCAATTCGTTCACTTCAAGCAGCTGGACTAGAAATTACAGCAATCAAAGATGTAACACCAGTACCACACAATGGATGTAGACCACCAAAACGTCCACGTGGATAATTAGGGAGGTAAAAGCTTGTGAAAGACTTAAAATTTGAAAAACCAAGTGCAGTTGAAGAAATCTCTTTAGAAGGAAATAAGGGTAAATTCGTTATTAGACCTTTAGAAAGAGGATACGGTACTACAATCGGTAACGCATTAAGAAGAGTATTACTATCTTCATTGCCAGGTGCTGCTATTGTCAATATCAAAATTGACGGAGTAGAACATGAGTTTTCAACTATCAGTGGTGTTTATGAAGATGTTATGGAAATAGTACTTAATTTAAAAAAAGTTGTCTTTTCTGTAGATTCAAAAGACCCACAATTCGAACAAAAATTAGAACTATACGCTGTAGGACCTGGAGTTGTAACAGCTGCTGATTTTAACCGTGTAGACGGTGTAACAGTAGTTAACCCAGATCAAGTTATTGCTAACTTATCTGAAGATGGAAAACTATCTATGGTTGTAACAGTTAGATGTGGTATCGGATATGTTAGTGCAGAAAACAACAAAGTGTATAGTAAATACGAAGTTGGGGTTATACCAATAGACTCAATTTATACACCTATTGAAAGAGTTGCCTACAATGTTGAAAAAACTCGTGGGGACGCAGATGAATTAACAATCGAAATTGAGACAAATGGTGCGATTTCTGCTAAAGAATCATTAGCATTAGCATCAAAAATGTTAGTTGATTATTTTAATGTAATCGTTCAAATTGGAGAACAAGCACCTCAAACTAATTTTATTTATGAACCAATAGAAGAACCAAGCAGTAAAAAGCTAGAAATGAGAATCGAACAACTAGACTTATCTGTTAGATTATTTAACAGCTTAAAACGATCAGGAATTACTACAGTCGGAGAATTAGTTAAATTAACCGAAGAAGAAGTGATGCGTTTTAGAAGTTTAGGTAGAAAATCATTTAAAGAATTAAAAGAAAAATTAGCTGAAATAGGCTTAGAATTCGAACATAGCATGAATAAGGATTCAAAATACGATTTTGAATATGACGAAGATAAGGAGTAATAACCATGGCTTACAGTAAACTAGGTCGCAACAGTGACCAGAGAAAAGCTTTATTACGCGATTTAGTAACAGATTTAATCATCAATGATAAAATCGTTACGACAGAAGCGAAAGCAAAAGAACTTAAAAAACTAGCTGATAAAATGGTTACTTTAGCCAAAGAAGGTACTTTAAGTGCTCGTCGTCAAGCGGCTCAATTAGTGCGCGATGAAATGGTTAAAGAAGATCAAACAGCATTACAAAAATTATTTGATGATATCGCAACAAGATATACAGACAGAAAAGGTGGATACACTCGTATCATTAAAACAGTTCCTCGTCGCGGGGATGCTGCACCAATGGCAATCATTGAATTTGTATAATTGACAAACAATTTAAAACAAGTCGCTCGACTTGTTTTTTTTTAACATATTTTGTATAATAAAGACAAACAAAGACCCTTGGGGAGGGATGAATATGTTACGTACTTTATTTACATTTAACGAATGGATGAAAAACTTATTTACAGGTGAATATTTATGGTTAACTATAGGAACCATTATTATCCTAGCTGTATTAATTATTCTTTTAGTTTGCCTATTATGGCCTAAACCTAAATTTGTAGGAGCTTATTATAATGAAGAAGAAGGCTCAATTATTGTTGATAAAAATCATAGATTATGGATTGTAGATCTTTATGGTGAAGCAGAAAAATATACACTCAATGAGCAAAAGAAAATTGTTAAAGGGCCTAACATCTTTGTTGGGAAAGACGTTAAAGTCGTAGAAGTAACTGTTGAGGATAATGAATTTTTCCAAAAAAGACAAGCAGTTGAAAAAGAATACTTAGTTGTAGATTTTAATAAAAAGAAAACTTTAACAGTTAATAATTTAGAATATAAAAAGTAAAGAGCAAGTAACACTTGCTTTTTTATTTTAGGATAAAAAGGAGTTTTAAAATGAAAAGAATAACTACCCTATTTATTTTTATGACGATGATCTTAACGTTGGTCGCTTGTAATAATCAACCAGATTTTAAAGCATTATACGATACAATAACAATCGATTATGGAGAAGGGCAAACAAAAGATACCATTGTTAAGGACTTTGTACTGCCAGATAAAGTTTTAGATTATGAGTTAACTTGGTTAAGCAGTGATCCATCTGTTTTACAAATAAATAATTATCAGGTGACAGTAAAGCAAAATAAACTCATTAATAATGTAACTTTAACCGTCACTATAAAAACAGATGATAAAGGATCAAAAGCCTTTTTAGTCACTGTACTAGCAAAAGAGGATACAACTAATCCAGACCCAGATCCAGACCCAACCGACACCATAGCTAATAAAGATGAAACAATTTTCTTAAAAGGCTATGAATTAACATGGGAACCATCAGAAGATGTTGAAACATACTATGTGTATTTAAATGAAGAAAAGGTTATAGAAACCAAAGAAACCGTAGCTGATATGAGCCAGTGGAAAAACTTATTTAAAAAAACAGTAGAACTAAGAATTTTTTCTGATGAAAACCTAGAAGATATTTATCTACAAGACTACATCAGCTATTTAAATCCAGTAGAAATAGGATTTGAATTAGAAGAAGGGTTTGTACCTACCGAAGATTATATAAATAAAACACCAAAGACAATTGGAAAAGAACCACATCAGTGGAGTATATTACATGGCACACCAACTAAAACTAACAAGCAAGTTATTAGTGGTACAGCTTCGCTACAGATGAGAACCTACAAAAGCACTACAACCATTCCCGAAGTAGAAACCCTATACTCAATTAATAATCTTAAAAAAATAACATTTAAAGCCAAATCTGATAAAAATCCATTGATTTTATCTTATTCATTAGATGGAAAAAACTTCATTA
>JAAYQV010000040.1 GCA_012519065.1 Phytoplasma sp. | reverse complement strand
TTTTTTTGTTTCGCTTTCGCGATTATCCTTACTCATCATCATTCAGTTTTCAAAGACTTAATTTTTTGCTTGCTCTTTTGCACGCTTAATTAGTTTATCATTTATCCAAACTATTGTCAACAACTTTTTTAATTTATTTTTAAAAAGTTTTCCGACCACTTATATTATATATAATAATAAGTTTTTTTGTTGGAAAATGCTTCTAATTTTGAAGCTTGCTCTCTGAAGCCTTATTCATTGTAAACCATGTTTCTTTTAAAGTCAACAACTTTATTCAAATATTTTTAATTTATTTTATTTTGTTAAGAAAAGCGGCCTAAAATCGCTTTTTGACCGCTTTTCTCTTCTAGAATAATCTTAAAATATCGTTAAAGGTTACAAAAAGGAATAAAATCATTAATAAGATGAAAACTACATTGATAATAGTATATTCAACTTTTCTGTTAATTTTCTTTCTTGTGACTGCTTCAATTCCTAAAAATACAATTCTTCCACCATCTAAAGCTGGTATTGGTAGTAAATTTAAGACCCCAATATTGATACTTAAAAAGGCTGTAAATGAAATTAATGCAATAATTCCTTGACTGGTAATGCTACTTACCAAACTAAAAATACCTACTGGACCGGATAAATCTTTAATTCCGACACTTGCTTTGGGGTTGAATAATAACCCAAGTGTTGCAAACATTTCTTGAACATCGTTTTTTATACTTAAAATTGGATTGTAAAACATATATCCAAAATCAAATTTTCTACTTGCTGCTATATTAAGACTTGTCATAATTGGTGCTTGACCTAAACTAATGATATCATTAGCATTTAAACCTTGATATGAATCAGTTTGAAGGGTCTTTCCTGCTCTAACATAAGTCACTTGAATCTTTTCTTTTGAATTTAAGGCCTTTGCTTCTGCTAGAATTTGTTCGATGGTTATATTTTCTATAACTTTATCACCAATTTTAAGCGTTGTGATGACATCTCCTTGTTCTAGCCCTATTTTTGAAGCACGTCCAAATGCTTGTTGTACAATAATTTGATCGTTTTCATTGGTATTTACAAAAAGCCCTAATGTTTGAAGCGCAATATTTAATTTTAATTCTTGTGTGATTTCTTGCCCATCTCTTAAAATTAGAAACCTCACTTGATTACTTTCAACCTGATTTAATTGAACATTAATGTCGTTCCAATTATTAATTGTTACTTCATTGATTTCTAAGATTTGATCTTTAGGATTAAAATACTGATCATACCCTGCGCCAACTTTTCCTATGACATTGATGTTTTGTGGTTTACCACTAACCATCGCTACAATTAAATATAAAAAGAAGGCTAACACAAAGTTCATCATTGGTCCTGCAACGATTGTTAAAAATCTTTGCCAAATGGTTTTGGTTTCAAAACTTCTTTCAGAAGGACTTACTTGTATTTCTTTTTGATCATCAAAAACGTATTTTGCATCTCTTAAAACCGAATAGCTTTCTTCTTGTCCTTGAAACTCGATATATAAAGGGGATAAATCTTTTCCATATAAGTCATAAGATAAAACGACCCCTTCAACATCTTTTGCTACATCTTTTGACAAAATGATGTGCGTGACTTCTTTTTGATCATTTAATCTAAGTCCGATGAGATTTCCTACTTTGATTAATGCATCATCAGCACTTTCTCCTGCCATACTTACATATCCACCAATTGGAATTGCTCTGACAGAGTAAGTGGTTTCTCCTTTTACTTTTTGGTAAAGAGCTGGCCCCATACCAATAGAAAACTCATGACATAAGATATTTGCTCTTTTAGCGAAAATAAAGTGTCCTAATTCATGAATCAAAATAATGATTCCTAATACGAAAATAAATACAATTAAATTGAGAATAAACATAATCTTTCTCTCTTTCTATGACTGATTATATCAAAGGGAAGACGGCTTGTATTCCTAAAATGATTCCTACAAATAATATTGAGATAAATAGCACTGAATCAAATCTATCTAAAATACCACCGTGTCCAGGGAAAATATTCCCAAAATCTTTAATTTGATATGTTCTTTTTAATTTAGAGGCAACTAAGTCTCCGATTTGCGCTGCGATAGATCCAAACATGGTGATTGGAACAACGATGAGCACTTGTGCCGCTAAAGGAATATCTCCTAAACTTGAAAAACCATCAAAAATAGTTTTCCAGCCGTCACTGTTTAATAATTCTCCTAAAAACCCTGTTGAAGGGAAAATATCTCCATAGAATAAAGCAAAGCAAGAACCAATGATTGTCGCCATGATAGTCCCACCAATTGCTCCTTCCCAAGATTTCTTAGGGCTGATGTGAGGTGCCATTTTGTGCTTACCAAATGTAACGCCTATGAAATAGGCAAAGATATCTGTCATCGTACTAACTAAAACAACATAAACAATGACTCTAACACCTAAAAATCTTAACGCGGAAAGTGAAGCTGCAGAAAATCCTACATAATGAATGATGGTTAAAGCTCTTCCAATATCTGTTGATGAAAACTTTGGTACAAACACAAATAGTCCGAAGATGGCTACTGTAGTTAATAATAAGATAACTAAGTTGTTAACTTCCCACCCTAGTAAAGACATACTGCCATATTCTTGCCATTCTTTTCCTAAACTTAAGAAAATGTTAATAAAGGTTAATAAGGTTAGGCCAATGATGATTGTTTTACTAGTTTTTGAGATTGGTTTTTCTTTTTCAAACATTCTTAGCATTTCCCAAGCTGCTATAGCTACAAAAACGCCCATCACTATTTGAAAAATAATAAACACAAACGAGTTATTAA
>JAAYQV010000039.1 GCA_012519065.1 Phytoplasma sp. | reverse complement strand
GAGCATATGCTTGCGTTTAAAGGCTATATTTCCTTATTTGGATACCCAGAAGCTAAAATAACGCTTGAAGGATTTAAATACCCTTTAAATGAACATATATTACGCTTTGGTGATGTTATGGGAATTAGTAACGAACTTAACTTAAGTAGAGGTAAAATTATAGTAGATGAAGGTAGAGTCATTACTTTTATGACAAAAAAGGCATAAAAAAAAAAGGCAAGGCCTTTTTTTATGCTCTATCTAACTTTAATTTTTTTAAAGCTCTAGCAGAGATCTTTACTTTTTGAACTTGACCGTTTTCATCAATGACTCTAACAGTTTGTAAATTAGGTTTCCAAGTGCGGCGGTTTGCATTTAATGCGTGGCTGCGGCTGTTTCCAAATTTAGTTGTTTTTCCGGTTACAAAACATTTAGCCATAGTATCACTCCTTTATAGACAATAACAATATATAATTTATCATATTTTTAATTAAAAAGCAAATAAAACTTCAAAAAAGAAATAATAAAAGATATAAAGTATCAAGAATGATGAAAAAGTATTTAAAAAAGATAATTATGATATAATATAAGTGAAAAAACATGCTCTTTTAAGTTGTAAGAGTACATATATTATTGAAAAATGAAAACAAAAGTGATATACTTATAAAGAAATTGTCTTAAATGGTTTTATATCAATAAAATTAAAATCAAATAAATTTATATTGAAATAGATATAAATTTGGGAGGAAATTTGAAATGTCAAATAAAAAAATAAGTGGAGACTTATTTAAAAAAATGGTAACTAATGGGGCAATCAATTTAAAAAATAATCATAAAGAGATTGACCACCTAAACGTATTTCCTGTACCAGATGGAGATACAGGAACAAATATGCAAATGACTATGATGGCAGGGGTTAAAGAGTTTAACTCAACTGCATCTGAATCAATTGTTGATGTATCAAAAATATTATCTAGAGGCCTATTAATGGGAGCTAGAGGAAACTCAGGAGTTATCCTATCACAGTTTTTCAGAGGTGTATATTCAGAGTTAAGCAAAATAGATAATGGTTCAGTGGATACTAAAGAATTCATTCAATCATTGGTTGGTGGATACCAAATGGCATATAGAGCTGTAATGGATCCAGTTGAAGGAACTATTCTTACAGTAGTTAGAGAATCTGCTGAAAGAGTCTTAAAAGAACAAGCAAACTTAAAATCTATTGAAGATGTTCTAAGAGTTTATTTAGAGCAAGCAAAAGAAACATTAATTAAAACACCAGAACTATTACCTGTTTTAAAAGAAGCGGGAGTAGTTGATAGCGGTGGAGCAGGATTTGTTAAAATTATTGAAGGTATGTTAATGGCTCTTGAAGGAACTATGTTAACAGCTGAAGATATTGTAACAAACATCATGCAACCACAATTTGATTATGAAGGTGCTCATGCTTTAGGTGATGTAGATATCAAATACGGATATTGTACAGAATTTATTGTTGAGCTATTTAATAAAGATGAATTTGAATTAGACCAAGTTAGAATTCCATTAAGCCAAATGGGAGATTCACTGGTTGCAGTAACTGATGAAGAATTACTTAAGATTCACGTACATACAAACCAACCTGGTGTTGCATTGACACTAGGGCAAAAATATGGTGAACTAAAAACTATAAAAATTGAAAACATGAGATCACAACATAGTTCAATTATGGGGATTGAGCATACAAACGCTAAAGAACCTATTTCCAAGTATGCAATCATTGCGGTTGCATCTGGTGAAGGTATTCAAAACACGTTAAAAGAACTAGGTGTTAATCATATTATTGACGGCGGACAAACAATGAACCCTTCTACAGAGGACTTTGTTAAAGCAGTTAAATCATTAAATGCTGAAAACGTCATTATTTTACCAAATAACTCAAATATTATTTTAGCAGCTGAGCAAACCCTGGATTTATGCCCAGAACATAACATTAGAGTTTTAAAAACTAAAAGTGTTGCTCAAGGCTATGCATCATTAATGGCATTTGATCCAACAGTTGAATTGGATGAAAACGTTGATGCGATGATGGATGTTTGCATGAGTATGAAATACGGTGAGGTAACATACGCTGTTAGGGACACTGAAATGAATGGTGTTAAAATCAATGTAAGTGATTATATTGGTATTTCAAAAGGAAAAATAATAGTTGCAGATAAATCAAGAACAACATCTGTTATGACTTTGATTAATGACATGACTGATGAAGATAGTGAAATCATTACAATCTTCTATGGACAAGATGTTGATAAAAGCGAAATCGAAAAAATAACTTCTGAAATAGCTGATAAAAATCCAGACATTGATATTGAAACAGTAGAAGGTAAACAAGATATTTATTCATACATAATTGCGGTAGAATAAAACAAATAATAGGTCAATCAATTAAAACGACCCTCTGTTAGAGGGTCTTTTGGGTGAGTGGTGGAATGGCAGACACGCTACCTTGAGGTGGTAGTGGATTAATATCCGTGAGGGTTCAAATCCCTTCTTACCCACCAAAATAAATGAGTAAGAACTTCATTTGAAGTTCTTTTTTTTGCTTAAAACCGCTTAAGGTGGCTTTTTGTATTTTTTTAAATATACTATAAAAAAAACTTGAAGCATGATATAATTATATAAACACTGAGGTGATAGGAATGAGTTTAAGCAAAGGAAAGAAAACCCAAATTCATAGCTATAAACATGATCAGTCTTTACATAGAATTTGGGAAACCGCGGTCATTTTAGATTTTAATGATGAAATGATAGTAACTGGTAATAAAAATACAAAAGTAATTGAACATAATGGAAGAAAATGGTACACAAAAGAGCCTGCGATTTGTTTTTTTTATGGACAAAAGTGGTTTAACGTCATTGCGATGCTAAAGAAAGATGGTATTTATTATTATTGTAATTTATCCAGTCCAGCCTTATACGATGGAGAAGCTATTAAGTATATTGATTATGATTTGGATTTAAAGGTTTTTCCAGACGGAACGATGTTAGTATTAGATGAGAAAGAATATGCACACCATGCTGAAAAAATGAATTATGATGAAAAACTAAAAGAAATCATCAACAATCAATTACAAACACTACAAGAGATGGTTGTCAAAAAAGAAAAACCATTTGATGCCCAATACGTTAGAAAATATGCAGAAGTGTTCAATCAATTTAGAAAAAAAAATAGTAGGCATAAATAAATGGAAAGAAGAATACACTTAGCCATTCAAATGGCGTTAGCAGGCATCCTAACAACTTTGATTGCTTACTTTTTAGAATTACAATACTGGCAAACTTCAGGAGTTATAGCGGTTTTATCAATTAATTATACGAAAAAAGATACCATAAAAGTTGCCTTTAATCGTCTAAAAGACGTTATTTTAGCCTTAGGGCTATCGACCTTACTGTTTTATATGATAGGTTATAATCTGTGGGTATATTTAGGGTTTATGATAGTCTTTATCATAGTTTCCTGGATTTTAAATATTTCAGAGGGCATTGTGGTTAGTCTAGTGTTAATCAATCATATTTGGCCAGTTGGTAAATTTGATGGTCTACTTTTGTTAAATGAGGCATACATTTTTTTATTAGCATTATTCATTGCATTAAGTATCAACCTTTTATACCCAAACTATAATTTAAAAAAGTTAGATAAAAATATGGCATTAATCGATCAATATATACAAGAACACACCTTTATGTTATCTCTTTTGTTAAAAGATATTGCTGGATATCCTATATATAAAGAACATTATAATAAGATACTTGCTATTTTAGATCCTCTAATTATTCAAGCAGATTTACTAAGAAAAGATCAAGTGTTAAAGAAAAACTATAAATATGCAGAATATTTACATATGAGAAAACGACAACTAGAAGCTTTAAATAGAATGTATGATCTAACGATAAGAATGAAATCAACAGAGCCAATCATAGATGAGATTTCTTCTTATGTAAAAGAATTATGTTATGATATTGGAACCAGTAATAAGGCGATAGATCACCTTATTAAATTAGAAAAATATCATCAAGAACTAGAAACAAGAGAATTGCCAAAAACAAGAAATGAGTTTGTTACAAGAGCTGTGCTATACCAATTTTTAGAAGAACTAAAAATATTTTTAACAGAAAAAACCATCTTTCATCAGAATTTTGACATATAAACAGACTATGGTCTGTTTTTTTTTACAAATAAATAATAAAAAAACCCTAATCATAGGGTTTAAATAACTAATGGAGCGGGCGAGCGGGATCGAACCGCCATTTAAGCCTTGGCAAGGCCTTGTAATAACCATTATACGACGCCCACACTCAATATGCTTAATCATAATAACAAAAAAACAATAAGTTTGTCAAGACTTTATGAATAAAAAAATAAAAAATATAAACCAACCCTGTTGGACAAGTAAAAGGAATTTAGATATAATCATAGTAAAGTAAAAAAAGTAGTGAGGTGTAAGATGAAAAAGAATAAGCCACTTATATATATATTAATTATGTTCATAATAGGGTTTCTAATAGGTGTGCTATCATACCACCAATTTTTAGCAACACTTATTGAAGGCTTAAAACTTATTAAGTGGTACGTAGTTTTCATCATTTTTTTCACTACGTTATTCATATCAATCTTAGTACATGAAGTAGGACATTTAATTGTCTTGCTTAAAGAAGGTATTAAAATTAAGGCAATCTATGTTTTATGCTTCACCATAGTCAAACATAAAAATGGATGGAAATTTGCCATATACCCTAGTCTATTAAAACTTGTTGGTGGACTAGTCATGCCTAATTTACCTTTAATCGATAATGAGGAAACTTATGATCAAACGATAAAAAGCATGAGCAAAGCAATTAAAGCAGGGCCAATTTTTAGTTTAGGGCTAGCTGGATTTTCTATTGTGAGTTTTATTTTCTTTTGGGCAATTAAAAATCCAATGATGTCAGGACTTAGTTTATATTTTATGATGTTCACTCTGTTGATTACCTTTTTAATTTGGATATCATCCAAAGTATCTGCTAACGGGTTATATGGTGATTTTGTTGCAACTGAAAGATTAAAAAATAATTCTAAGTTTGCCTTAATGTATATGCTTTCTGGTGGTGACACTAGTGATTATCAAGAGGAAAACGAAACCTTTTTATGGGGAAAAATCATTAAAGAACTAGAGAAAAGTACAGAAATTCATTCATCTGAAGGTCAAACCTTTTTGTCACATTATTTAGATAAAATCATATTTGAACAAAAAATAGGTTCTTATGCAATCAATGAAAAACTTAAATACATTTACAAAAATCTAAATTTAAAGAAAATCGAACATTATACCTTAGCACAGCAACTTCTATATTTTTACTATGTTTATGATGAAAGTGAAGCATATATAGAACTTCAAAATAAACTAAGTAAAATGGAGAAAAATCCTAAAGAGAAAAAAACTTATAAGTTTTGGGAACAAAGAACCAAATATTTAACCGGTCAAACAAAAGAAGATGACTATAAACAAAGACCGTATGATTATCATCAAACAGGGTGGATCTTAAAACCTCTTAAATTTGAAGACATAGAAGAACAACCTTTAAAATAAAAAAAGACATCAAAATGTCTTTAAAAATCCTATAAAATATCATTTAATAATAACTGTATATTAAACTATAATATTAAATTTATTATATCATGGTGCCCCCAACGAGAATCGAACTTGTATTTCAGCATTACCATTGCTGCGTTTTGCCACTAAACTATGGGGGCCAATCATTCCAAAATAATTATAGCATAAGAAAAATTAAAATCAACCATATAATAAACAAACAAAAGCTCTTTTTATAAGATAATTTTAAAAAACATTGAGTTTTCAAAGAATATAGAGTATAATTAATTTAGGCTTAAATAAGCCAAGATTTAAAAAAGGAGTACTCGAATGACTGGAACAGTAAAATGGTTCGATGCAAGTAAAGGATACGGATTCATTACTTCATCAGAAGGACAAGATGTATTTGTTCACTTCAGCGCAATTCAAACTGAAGGGTTCAAAACATTACAAGAAGGCGACCAAGTAGAATTTGATGTTAAAGACGGCGACCGTGGCGTACAAGCTGCAAACGTTGTTAAACTATAATTTGAATTTTCGCAACAAACAAACAAAGAGGTTAATTTAACCTCTTTTTTGTTAAAAAAACAAAAAGTTTGACAAAACCACTTTAATATACTACAATGTATGCAGTGAAAAAAAGAATAGCATGAGGATGCGATGTAGATGAGTACTATGTGGAGCCGGTGGGCAAAGAAATATAGGAAAGGCAACCATCGCCGAATATAAGTTTATGACGGTAAACTTATATGGGGTTATAAGAAATACTTATAACACTCCTACCATAGGTAGAGGCGCTTGCAAAATCAGAAAGCAACATACAGTTTTCTATTGATTTTATAAAGTGTCCTCTCGGATGCTTTTTTTTATTAAAAAAAGAAAAGAGGAAGAGAGAATGAAAAAAATCATTACAACATTAGTCATTGTACTAATAGGCATTACATTGGTTGCATGTGGCAACACAGAAAAAGTATTTAACTTTGAACAAGGTTATATCACAGTAGGGATGGAAGCGGACTACCCACCATTTAACTGGATGGAAACAAGTCCAAACGAATATAACCATCCACTTGAAGGAAGCACAGGGTCATATGTAGCAGGATATGATGTTGAAGTTGCAAAAGAAATTGCTAAACAATTAGGTTTGGAATTAAAAATTAAGGCTATTCCATGGGGATCACTAGGTTCTGCTTTAAAAACAGGTGAAATAGATTTAATTATTGCTGGAATGAGCCCTACGGCAGAAAGAAAAAGAACCATTAGTTTTACTGATGTTTATTACATGTCAAATCACGTAGTTGTTGTATCAAAAGAAGGGGCATATGCTAATATTACTAACCTAAACCAATTAAAAGGTGCTAAAGGCGTAGGACAAATAGGAACTATTTATGCTGAATTAGTAGATTATGTAAAAAATAATTACGGGTCAACATCTTTACCAGTAAGAGATACAGTACCTTTGATATCACAAGATATCACATCAGGAACAGCTGATTTTACAGTGGTAGAAAAACCAGTAGCCTTAGGAATGGTTGAAGCAAATGATAAATTAAAAATTGTCTTAGATACAACAGAAAACATTTTTAACGTTAATGATGAAGATAGAGAATTAGCTATCGGACATAGAAAAGTAGATACAGAGTTACAACAAAAAATCAATGAAATTTTAGCAACCATCACCCAAGAAACTAGAGATCTTTGGATGGAACAAGCAGTTTCTCGCGCAGCTAATTAAAAAAGAGTGAATATATATGGAATTAATTAATAAAATAACCCAACCAATTAAAAAAGTATTTTCATATATTGGACAAGCCTTTGCGCTTGTCTTTATCACTTTATATGAAATACTTTCAATCATCCTAGATGATACACTAGGTTTAATATTTACTAAAACCTTAAGAAAACCATTTAAAAAATATAAAGAAGAATATCCTTTATGGAAAAAAATTAAAAATATCATCTTATTAGCTATTTTCTTAGTCATTGTGTTTTCATTTCCAACGATTTATGATTATTCAATTGGTATCATTTTTAATGGAGTCTTTAAATTTTTAGGAAACTTATTAAGCGGAAATATGTATGGAGACATTCTAACAGAGTATGGATCTAAATTCACAGAAGGGATAAGAACCACGTTATATTTATCCTTAATTGGAACAGTTATAGGATTACTTATCGCCTTACTTTTTAGCGCATTAGTAACTATAAAAATAAATCCAACAGATAGTAACACTAAAAGATTTTTTAAACATTTAGTAAAAAAAATCATCAAGTTATATGTTACCATCATTAGGGGAACGCCAATGATGGTTCAAGCAATGATATTGTTTTGGGGTGTTAGGGGTGTTTTAAACTGGGATTATCTTGTTGCAGGATTAGTAACGGTAACCATTAATACCACAGCATATTTAACAGAAGTCTTAAGAGGTGGGATTGAATCTATCGATAAAGGACAAACAGAAGGTGCTATGTCATTAGGATTAAACTCTGTTCAAACAATGCTTTTTGTCATCTACCCTCAAGCCATTAAAAATTCTATGGCAGCCATTGGGAATGAGTTTGTCATTAACATTAAAGATACGGCAGTTTTAAGTGTAATCATGGTAGAGGATATTTTTAGAGTTGCTGAAATTGTACAAGGAAAATACATAGAGTTTTTCCCACCCTTCATCATTGCAGCACTCATATATTTATTCTTAACCTCAACAGTATCTGCTATACTAAGAAGAGTAGAAAAAAGATTAAATCTTCCATCTTTAGCTCTACCAAGTTCTAATTAAGGAGGACGTTATGGAACCAATCATTACAGTAAAAAATTTAGGTAAACAATTTGGGGATAATATTGTTTTAAAAGATATTAACTTCCATGTAAATTCAGGTGAGATTGTTACGATCATCGGATCAAGTGGTAGTGGTAAATCAACATTACTGCGTTGTTTAAACCTATTAGAATATCCTGATAAAGGAGAAATCTATTACCAAAACCAAAACATTTTAGATAAAAAAACAAATATCAATAAACTAAGAACCGAAATTGGCATGGTTTTTCAAAGCTTTAACCTTTTTAACAATAAAAATGTTTTAGAAAACTGCATGCTTTCTCAAATAAAAGTCTTAAAAAAAGATAAAGAAATCTCTCGTCAAAAAGCTTTAGAAGAACTAACTAAAGTTGGAATGCAAGATTATGCCACTCAAGATGTTAAAACTTTATCAGGTGGGCAGAAACAAAGGGTTGCAATTGCTAGATCATTATGTATGGACCCAACAGTTATGTTATTTGATGAACCAACCAGCGCGCTTGATCCTGAAACAGTAGGAGAAGTTCTAACAGCTATAAAAACTTTAGCTAAAGAAGGAATGACAATGGTTATTGTGACTCATGAAATGGCGTTTGCAAAAGAAATTTCTGATAGAATCGTTTTTATGTCAGAAGGTATTATTTTAGAAGAAGGAACACCAAAAGAACTATTTGAAAACCCTAAAAACGAAAGAACAAAATCATTTTTAAAAAGATTTAATCAAGGATAAGCTTTTCATAATTGCTTATCCTTTTTTAATATTATGGCTCAATATAATAGTTTTAATATGATATAATACAATATATGGAGTGGGAGTGATCTGATTTATGGAAAAAGATTTATTAGAAGTAGAAAGGTTACACTATAATGAACTTAGAGCAAATAGCGATTCTAAAAAATGTTTAGATATTGAATTTCAGTTTTTAGTAGATTTTGTATATGACTCAATTAATTTAGAAAAAACATCCCAAATGAGTAGAGAAGAAGTAGAAAATCTAATAAAAAAGGAAATTATTGTCTCTAAATATAGTGAACGAGAGCAAAAAGAAATCATCAATTTAGCTAAAGCGTATCAGTGGATTGAAAAGTTAGTGATCCAAAGGCGAAAATTAACAGAAGAAATCTTAAAAGACCTGCATGACATGTTGCTAAAAGGCATTAGTCCAGGGGGGAGTTATAGAGGAGTTAATATTCAACTTGAAAATTCAAGACACCAACCTCCTAACTATATTAAGGTTTATGATAGAATGAAAAAATATTTCTTTGATATCGAAAGATTTAGAGGAACAACAGTTCAAAAAGCTGCATTTGCTCACGCTAGTATTTCTAAAATACACCCCTTTTTAGAAGGGAATCAAAAAATTGCTAGACTAGTAATGAATTATTATTTATTACTAGATGGGTATATCCCTATCACAATCCCCAAGAAGGAATCCATTTTATATAAAACATCCATAGATGTTTTTAAAGAAGAAAAAAATTTAGACGCATTTAGCGGATATTTATCAAAAATAATATTAGAAAGATATGATACATTAATTAATCAATTAGAAAATATTTAATGTATTAGGTGATTTTATGACTTTAAAAGTAGGAGATATCAATCAATTAACCGTTGTCAGAAAAACAGACATTGCATTTGTTTTAAAAAACGAATTCGATGAGGAAGTTTTTCTGCATGTTAATGAATCAGATAATAAAGCGTTAGAACCAGGCATGGTTGTGCCTACCTTCTTATATATTGATAATAAAGGTAGATTAGCAGGAACGCTTAAAACCCCTAAAATTACTATAGAACATCCAGGCTTTTTAGAGGTTGTAGATGTTAATAAGAATTTGGGCGTTTTTTTAGATTTAGGCATTTCAAAAGATGTTTTATTTTCAAAAGATGATTTACCATTAAATGAAAACTTATGGCCACAAGTAGGTGATCAGCTATATGTGGAGCTACGTATCAAAAATAAAATGTTAGCTAAACCAGTACCATTTGATGAATTACCTAAAAAAGAAGACGAATACCAAGTGAATGATGAAGTAGTTGGACATGTTCAAGTCTTAGGACAAGTAGGTATTTTTGTTATCACTCAAACAGGAAATACTGTTTTAATTAGAAATAGCCAATTAAGAAAAAAATATCGCTT
>JAAYQV010000008.1 GCA_012519065.1 Phytoplasma sp. | reverse complement strand
AGGAAAATCCACGTTAGTACAACTTTTAGCCAGACTTTATGATACAACCAAAGGGACTGTTTATGTAGGTGGTAAAGATGTTAAAAATTACAGTCTAGACACCTTAAGAGAAGAAGTCATTTTAGTTTTACAAAAAAACGTTTTATTTAGTGGAACGGTTAAAGAAAACATTTTATGGGGTAAAAAAGATGCTAGTGATGAAGAAGTCATTGAAGCCTTGAAAAAAGCCCAAGCCTATGATTTTGTTATGAAGATGGAAAAAGGATTAGATACTTGGATAGAACAAGGTGGCGTTAACGTTTCAGGAGGACAACGTCAAAGACTAACAATCGCAAGAGCCTTAATTGCCAATCCTAAGATTTTAATTCTAGATGATTCAACCAGTGCAGTTGATACTAGAACAGATGCTAAAATCAGAGAAACATTAAGCAAAGAAACACCAAACATGACAAAAATCGTCATCAGCCAAAGACTATCGTCTATCCAAGATGCTAATATCATTGTCATCATGGATGAAAATGGGATTAATGCGGTTGGTACACATGTTGAACTTTATCAAAACAACCCAATGTATCAAACCATTTATGATGCACAAAATAAATCAAAGGAGGTGGCATCATAATGAGTAACAAATCAAAAAGTAAAAAAGGAACGTTCATGCGTTTATTAAGTCTTGTCTTTAGAGAAAATAAACTTAAATTAATTTTAGTCATTTTATTTATGATAATTGCTACTTTTTCAAACGTAGGTGCCATGTCAACCATCCAAAATGTTTTAGATAAAGCCTTAGAGATGTTAGAAACAGGCAGTACAGATTTTACAGCCATCACAACCTTAATCTTAATCATGGTAGGCTTATACAGTGCAAACATCATCTTTGGATATTGTCACTTAAGAATTATGACCAGTGTCGGACAAGATAGTTTGCTTTATATCCGTGAAAACTTATTTACACATATGATGGGATTACCACTTAAATATTTTGATACCAATAAACATGGTGATATCATGAGTAGATATACCAATGATGTGGATGCTACCCGCCAAATGATTTCACAAAGTTTACCACAATTAACAACCTCCATTTTATTAATGATAGGATATTTAACCGCAATGTTTTTAACATCTTGGATCCTATCTATCTTTACTCTAATATTTAGTGCTCTATTAATTTTAATTACTAGAATCATTTCTAAAAGAACAAGAAAATACTTCATCGCACAACAAAAAAATGTCGGTGCACTTAATGGATATATAGAAGAAATGATCGAAGGACAAAAAGTCATTAAAGTATTTAAGCATGAAAATGAAGCAATTGCAGATTTTAGCAAACTTAATAGACAAGTTACAGATGCTGCTAGAATATCAAGTGCTAGAAGTGGCATGCTTATTCCAATTACTGTTAACATGGGATATTTAAGTTTTGCGATTGCTGCTGTTTTAGGTGGGTTATTAGTTTTTAATAACATGTTAACTGTACCAGCATTAGTTGCTTATTTGTTATTTACACGTCAGTTTACAGGACCAGTAAACCAAATGGGCCAACAACTCAATTCAGTTCAAATGGCTTTAGCAGGGGCAAGTAGAATTTTTGATGTTATGGATTTAGAAAAAGAAATCGATCAAGGACATGTAACTTTAGTTCATACAACCTATGATGAAAACAACCAGTTAATTGAAACTAAAGATAAAACCAACCAATGGGCATGGAAAGATAATGATAAATTAACACCACTCACAGGAGATGTTATTTTCCAACATGTTAATTT
>JAAYQV010000038.1 GCA_012519065.1 Phytoplasma sp. | reverse complement strand
TCGATTGGCAAGTGGTATTTTGAACCTAAGACAATTGCTATTTTAAACAAACTTTATCAGTTACAAAGCCAAGGAATTCCAGCTTATTTTACAATGGATGCTGGTCCAAACGTTAAAATTTTAACAACCGATACCTATGTTAAACATGTTCTTGAAGCATTAGGTGATATAACACCGACAGTGGTTTGTAAAAGTGGACCAGGAGTTGAATATTTATGAGAATAAAGGTTCCAGGAAAATTGTTTTTAGTAGGTGAGTATTCAGTTTTAAAAACCGGTCAAAATGCAATTATTATGGCGATTAATAAGTTTTTAAAAGTTTCAATTAAAAAGCATAAGAGTCATTTTTTAATTGAAACCAATAAAGGAAAATTATCCTTTAAGGATTCTTTAGAAATAAAAGAAAGTAACTTAAAGCATGTAGAATATGCTACTAAAATGGCTCACGACTATTTAGAATATCATCAAGTAAAACCAATGTTTTATCATATAGTTATTGAAAGTGAGTTAGAATCAGAGGGAAAAAAATATGGATTGGGCTCTAGCGGAGCAGTTATCATTGGTATTTTAAAAAGTATTTTAATGTTTCATAAAATCAATATATCTGATTTGGAGTTATTTAAATTAGCTGTGTTAACACAGTTGAAAATGGATGATATCACATCAGGTGGAGATTTAGCCGCAAGTATTTATGGTGGTATGGTTTATTATGAAAGATATGATCTTAACTGGCTTTTGGAACATCAAGATCTTTCTGTCATAAAAGAAAGTTGGCCAGGATTGGTGATTGAAGAAATTGACTATGATGATTTAAAACTAGTGGTTGGTTGGACAAAAAAAATATCTTCGACTAAGGAAAAAATTCAGGATTTTAAAAGAAAAGAGATTGCTTTTTCATGGTATGAAAAAGCCTATCAAGTTGTTTTAAATACCAAAGATGCTTTGATAAAAGATGATTTTCACAGCATCAAACAAAATGTTTTATACTATCAAGAGTTATTAAATATATTGGAAAATGATTATGGCTATCTTATTAATACTAAAGAGCTTCATTTAATAAATGAAAGTGTCAATCAATTAGGATATGCAGGGAAAATATCAGGTGCTGGTAATGGTGATTGCGGGATTGGTATTTACCAGCAAAAAAGATGTCATAAGAAATTATATGAAACCTGGAGAAATAATGATATTGAGCCTTTGAAAATAAATATATGGAGAAAAAAAGATGAGATCTAAAAGAAAAGACGAACACGTTTTATATGCGTTAAAACAAGAAATCAAAAGTAATGACTTTGATTTAGTTAGATTATTTCATCACTCATTAATTGATCATGACATGGATGAAATTAGTTTAGAAACTAAAATGTTTGGACACCATTTTCCATATCCTTTTTATATAAATGCAATGACTGGTGGTAGCCAAAACACAAAAATCATTAATGAGAAACTAGCAACACTTGCTAGTCACTTTAATTTAGCAATGGTCGTAGGCTCACAGCATGCAGCTCTTAAAGATAACAGTTTAATAGAAACTTATGACATTGTTAGGAAAAAAAATGAAAATGGGTTTATGATTGCTAATGTCTCTTTTAATGCAAGTTTAAATGAGGCTTTAAATGCCATTGATATGATTAAAGCTAATGCTTTAAGTATTCACTTAAATCCTATTCAGGAGTTAGCGATGCATGAAGGTGATCGTAGGTTTAAACATGCTAAGGCTTATATTAAAGATATGGTTGCTTCTTTACCGGTTCCTGTGATTGTTAAGGAAGTAGGATTTGGGATGTCAGATGAGACCATCAAAGAGCTTATTGATTTAGGTGTGAAATATATTGATGTTAGCGGAATGGGCGGCACTAATTTTGCTAAAATTGAGAATGAACGCATAAAAAGAGAAGATCAATTCTTAGAATCTTTTGGATTTTCAACTGTTGAGAGTCTTATATTAAGTCAAAAGTATCAGAAAGAAGTTCAAATCATTGCCTCTGGTGGTATTAGGAATGCTTTTGATATAGTAAAGTCACTAGTTTTAGGTGCGGATTTTGTTGGCATGTCTCAATTCTTTTTAAAACTGATTCAAAAAGATTGGGAAACACAAGTGCTGTGTGTCAATAATTTAATAGAAGATATTAAAAAAATTATGTTGCTATTAAATGTGAAAACAGTAGATGAATTAAAAAAAGTTAAATATCAATTTAGAAAATAAGTAGGTGAAATGATGTATAAGATGAAGTATCAAGTGTTAAGTAGTGAAGTAGATGAAAACAGTGAATTAAAATTAATGTCATTAGTTAATATTTTACAAGATTGTGAAGGATTACATATTGATGGCCTAAAGGTTTTTAATGAAGAGTTAAAGAAAGAAAAAATAGGCATTTTTTTATCATTTAGGCAAGTAAACATTCATAAAAAACCTAAACTTTTTGATACATTATATTTAGAAACATTTCCTTATGAAACCAAAGGATATTTTGGATATCGTAACACCATTATTTATAATGAAAAGAAAGAGGTATTAGTAACTACTAATGTATTGGGTACTTTCACAAGCCTTCAAACACTAAGACCAACTAAAGTTTTACAATCAGCAATAGATACCTTAGATGAAGCACCTAAATTTGATATGAAGTATTTACCTAGAAAAATAGATTTAAAAAATATAGAATTAGTTAAAGAAGGGTATCCTATTCATATTCAGAAGGTTCATATTGATTCATATCATCATTTAAACAATGCTTTTTATGTTGCGTTTGCTGAAAATATGATTCCTGATGATTTTTTGGTTGAAATTTTTAGAGCTGAATATAAAGTGCCTGTTTTTAAGGGCGATGTTGTAAAACCTATTTTATATAAAAAAGAAAATAACTATATTGTCATCATAGAAAATCAAAAAAATGATGTTTGTGCGATTATTGAATTTAGATAAGAGATTTCTTGAAAAAATGAAATTCTAATGTATAATATATATGGTTTAAAACCAATAAAATGAAATGAGGTTGCGACATGATTTTTGATTATGAAGATATTCAGTTAGTCCCAAATAAGTGTATTGTTAACAGTAGAAGTGAATGCGATACAAGTGTTAAATTCGGTAAATACGTATTTAAAATGCCTGTAGTTCCAGCTAATATGGCTACCATTATTGATGAGGAATTAGCATTTTGGTTAGCTGAAAATGGATATTTTTATATTATGCACCGATTTGATGAAAAAAATAGAAAACCGTTCATTAAAAAAACTAAAGAAAAAGGATTAATTTCCTCTATTAGTGTAGGTGTTAAAAAATATGAGTATGATTTTATTTTAGAATTAAAAAATGAAGGTTTAGTTCCTGATTATATTACTATTGACATTGCACATGGTCATTCTGATGCGGTTATTGATATGATTAAATTTATCAAAGAACATCTACCTCATACGTTTGTTATTGCTGGTAACGTTGCAACACCAGAGGCAGTACGTGAATTAGAAAATGCAG
>JAAYQV010000037.1 GCA_012519065.1 Phytoplasma sp. | reverse complement strand
ATCTATAGTGATATCTTAACAAGACAAATTTTGATATAATATCAACTTTTTGCATTGTTAGCAATATAGAGTTTTCAATATAGTTATAGCTTTCACTTATCTGATATTTTTTCATTAGCGCTTTATTGTTTTCAGAAGCCATTGTAATGACTGGCTTTAATTGTTTTTGATCTCCAACAAGTAAAAGTCTTTTTGCTCTAGATATAGGAAATAAAGCATAGCCAATAGATGATTGACCAGCTTCATCAATGATAACTAAGTCAAAACTTTCTTCTTGAGCACCCAATCTAAACGCCGATTGATTGGTAGTTAATATCACTGGAAAAATTCTTTGAAAGTTTTGGAAGTTTTTCTCATCTTTTATATGGCTGTTAAACTCTTTAATTTTATCATCTTCATTTTCTATCTTTAATATATTTAAAAATTGTTCATTTTTGGGTTCAAAAATTCTTTTATAATGCATAATTCCTGTGAAAAAAAGCCACGTATAAAATCCCTTGTCTGCTTTTTTTATGAATTTTTTTATGTCATCATCACGGAAAAACTCTATTTGATTGAGAGTTTTTTCTTTTTTATAAATAAGATCTTCAATGACCAATCCTCTTAAATCTAAATTTAAGTTTTGTTTCATAGCTTTTAGCGTTTCTAATTCTTCTTCTATCTCTATCTTAGATTCATAGTCAGATAAAATCTGATTAATCCTTTTCATGTCCTCTGCACTAGTTTTTGCATGTAAATCTAACTTTTCTTCAAAAACTTTATGTTTTTCAATGATTGGTAAGATTCTGTGTATGTAGTTTAAGCTTTTTAACGTTTCATCCCTATTTCCTAATCTAATAAATGGTAAATAGACCTTTTTACCTTCATTTTTAAAGTGGGTGATTTTTTCATAAATATCGTTAATTGGTTTATTGTTGTTAGAGCTTACTAAAACGGTGTCCTTATTAAAAAATGCTGATATTAAACTATTAATAATCGTGTGGGTTTTACCTGTTCCAGGAGGACCTTGTACAAAAGTAATTGGTTTAGTTAACGCATTATATATAACTCTTAGTTGATCAATGTTTACCTTATCATCTAATGTAACAACATCCACGCTTCTAGTTCTTCCTCTTAAAAATGAGCCTGTCATGTTTCCAAAAAATGATTTTAAAGGCGTTGATAACTGATTGTTTTTCTTGCGTAACTTAATTGCATCAAATTCTTTTTCAATATGTGCATAATGTGTTCTGACTAGATCCATAATATAAGGGGTGTCATCTAAGCTTTCATGATGCCTGTGAACCTCGGGTTCTAACATTTTTTTAGCTTCTGTTGGGTTTTCTACGAACAGATCAATAAAATACTCAGTTTCTATATCTAAATAGTTTTTCAAATGATGCTTATATTTCAAATCGTCATTACTAGCAAATGTGTAGTTAAATTTTATCTCTGAATCCAAAATTAAACTTCTTTCAAGGGGATTGAAGTTTAATTCTTTATATGCAACAACAAATAAGCCATTTCTTCTACTATGTATTGATAGTAAATTCATAGCCAAAGTAACATTTTCGTAAGTATGTTGTTCCTCTTGTTTCGAAAGTTTTTCAATTTTAGATACCAAATCATATACTTGACCTATTTCCAAAAAATATTTTTCTTTCTCTTTTATTTTTTCTAATGTCTCTTGATCAATTTTTCTAACTAAAGTAGTTTCTTTTTGATACGGTGTTTCTTCATGAACAATACATTCATAAATGTAATCAATGATATTTTCACTATAAGAATCATATTCTAACCACTTAAGTTCTTCTAGGTTGTTTTCGATTTTTTCAATTAGTTTCGGATTTTGATCATATGTTGTGTTTTTGAGAAAATGAGCTTTTTTAATTTGATCGTAATAAATATAAGTATTAATAATTCCATTAGTTGATTCACTCATTTTAGACATGTTAAAAGCTGATACAAAAAATCTTTTGCTAGATATTTCTATATCACGTATCGCAATCCAATAATTAGTTATTTCTTCGCTTTTATTTCTATATTCAATAGAAAGCCAGCCTTGATTTTTAATTGCTTGAGAAATTGCTTTTTTTATCATATTCTACCCTTTAAAAACCATTATTTGATTATAGTATAACATAAATTTCTTTTTATATAAAACACATAAGGAAACGCTTTAATTGCCCTTTAAAGAAAAAAACTCAAAAGTTATTTGAGTTTATTCCCATTCGATGGTGCCAGTCGGTTTTGGTGTAATATCATACACTATTCTGCTGATACCATTAAGTTCAGTTGTCATTCTAGAAACTATTTTGTTTAAGAGTGTAAATTCAAATGGATAAATTTGTGCACTCATTCCATCAATGGAGTTTACTGCTCTAATGACTAATACATCATCATATGTTCTTTTACCATCTTTAATCCCTACGGTTTTTAATGGTGTTAAGACTGTAAAGTATTGCCATATTTTAGATTCTAATCCTGCTTTCTTGATTTCATCTCTAAATATATAGTCACTTTCTTTTAGTAAGTCTAATTTTTCTTTAGTAATTTCTCCTAGAATTCTAATAGCTAGTCCAGGTCCTGGAAAAGGTTGTCTATGTATGAGTTCATTAGGTAAAGATAAAATTTCACCTATTTTTCTAACTTCATTTTTAAACATATATTTTAAAGGTTCAATGAGTTGTAAGTTCATATAAGATGGCAGTCCACCCACGTTATGATGTGATTTAATGACACTACTACCTTTAATACCAGACTCAATGATATCAGCATAAATGGTTCCTTGTGCTAGATATTGTACCCCTTGTATTTTATTTTTCTCTTCTTCAAATACTTTTATGAATTCACTACCTATTATTTTACGTTTTTCTTCTGGATCTTTAATTCCTTTAAGGGCATTTAAAAATCTTTCTTGAGCATCTACAATGACTAAATTTAAATCAAAGTGTTCTGTAAAGAAGGTTTTAACTTCATTTACTTCTCCTTTTCTTAAAAAACCATGATCGACTAAAATACAAGTTAAGTTTTTACCGATAGATTTGCTTAATAAGGCTGCTAAAACACTACTATCCACTCCACCAGATAACCCTAAAATAACTTTATGATCTTTAACTAGATTTCTAATAGATAAAATAGTTTCTTCTACAAAATCATTTAGATTCATTTTTTCAAATGTATGTTTATTGATAAAATCAATAACTTTATTTTCAACATTTTCTTCTTTTTTGATATTTAAAACTGGCACATCAGTATCTAGTTTTTTATTTCCAAAGATGATGACTCCTTGTTTATGTAGATATAAATGGAGTTCCTTTTCACTAATCAATAGACTATATATGCTATGGTCTCTTAAAAATTTAACAACATCTTGACTGTTTTTTTGTCCGTTGTTAATTACTAATACATATTTAGTCACGATAATTTGGTGCCTCCTTAATGTTATTAACGTTATGTGGATGACTCTCTTTTAATCCTGCTTGCGTTATTTTAATAAATCTTGCTTTTTCTTTCATTTCAAGTACATTCATACAACCACAATAACCCATTCCTGAACGTAGACCACCCATCATTTGATAGATGACTTCTTCAATAGATCCTTTATACATTACGGTTGCTTCTATGCCTTCTGGAACAAGTTTTTTTAATTCTTTTACTCCACCTTGGAAATATCTATCACTTGACCCTCTTTGCATCGCTGATAATGATCCCATACCAACATAACTTTTTACTTTTTTACCGTTTAATTCATAGGTCTCTCCTGGTGATTCTTCTGTCCCTGCGAGTAATCCACCTAACATGACGCAATCAGCGCCAGCTGCTAAGGCTTTAGGAATATCTCCTGATAGTTTAATCCCACCATCAGCAATAATGCCTATTTCATATTGTTTTGCTACTTGGTAAACATCATTAACTGCAGTTAATTGAGGAACTCCAACACCTGAAACTACACGTGTAGTACAAATGGATCCAGGACCTACCCCAACTTTAAGACAAGTTGCTCCAGCATAAATTAAATCAATTGCCGCTTGTGCGGTTACGATATTACCACCAATGATATCTAAATCAGGATATTTAGCTTTAATTTCTTTAATCTTACTAATAACCCCTAATGAATGACCATGAGCGCTATCTACTGCGATGATATCAACGCCTGCTTTAACCAAGGCATCTACACGTTCTAATGTGTTATCACTAACACCGACAGCAGCCCCT
>JAAYQV010000036.1 GCA_012519065.1 Phytoplasma sp. | reverse complement strand
TGTCCCGTGTGCACCATATTTTCTAATACCGTATTTAGTGTACCATTCATATGGTGTTGCATACATGAAGTTTTCTTTTGGCATTGATTGATGGAATGTTGTATCAAACACTGCAATTTGGAAAACATTTGGTAATGCTTCTTTAAATGCTCTAATTCCAATAACGTGTGCTGGGTTATGTAGTGGTGCTAAATCATTTAAACTTTCAATTTTTAAAATATTTTCTTCTGTTAATTCTGAAGAATCAGTAAATAATTCTCCACCTTGAACCACGCGGTGTCCAACACCTTCAATTTCATTTAATGATTTGATGACATTATATTTAATTAATGCATCAAATAATAATTCTACTGCTACCTTATGGTTTAAAACTGGTAAGACTTCTTCGTGTTTTTCTCCGTTAAACTTAATTGAGAAAACTGCATCATTGTGTCCAATTCTTTCTACGATTCCAGAAGTAATGGTTGTTTCTTCTGGCATGTTGAATAATTGGAATTTTAATGATGAACTTCCTGCATTGACTGCCATTATTTTCATTATTAATCGCTCCTTTTCACCTAATATATAATAGCCCATTGACCTTTTTTTTTCAAGTCATTTAATCTATATATTATAACAAATAAAAATATATTGCTATAAATTGTAAAATAGTACCCAATCCAACAAAAATATGCCATATAAAATGGAAATATTTCATTTTAGGTTGAGCATAGAAAATAACTCCTATACTGTAGGATAGCCCACCTGATAAAATATACCAAAAGGCTGGAACTGAAAAAGCGTATAATTTTCCTACAAATAATAAAGCACTCCACCCTAAAAGAAGATAGATGATTGGATGAATGATTTTTCCTTTATAAATCCAGATAGATTTAATCAAAACTCCTAATGCGATTAATATCCATTGGATGATAAATAGTGCCATGCCTGTTTGTGGCATCCACTCAATACCTAAAAAAGGATTGTTAGTGTTTAAGCTTGGTAAAAGTAATAAAGCTGGAGCAAACGTTCCGCCAATTAAAAAATAAATACTGATGTGATCAAATCTTTTAAATATGCCTTTTGCTTTTGTAAAGGCTAGCGAATGATATAAAGTACTCATTGTATAAAGTAGAATCATTCCAAAACTAAACATTAAGATTGCTAGTAACTCTCTTGGGTTGCCATTGTTTTTATAGACTAATAATAAAATCATTCCAACAACACCAAAGATTGCCATAATACCATGTGAAACTGCATTTGCTATTTCTTCTCCTATGGTTTGTGCTTTGGTTTCTTTTTTAACTAATAATTTCATTTAACTTCTCCCTTGTTGTATTTTTCTAGGTAATTTTCCCCTTTTAAACTTTCTGGTTCATGGTCAATAAGACCAGGAAAATCTAATTGTCTATACACTTCAAATAATGTAATATTAACAGCATTAGATAGGTTTAAAGACCTAATTTTATCATTGGTAGGTATTCTATAACAATGATCTAAATGTTTAAATAATAAATTTCTATCTACCCCTTTGGATTCACTACCAAAGACTAAATATATATCTTCTTTAATTTCTTTATAATTAAATGTGTGATATGACTTTTTGCCATAGCGGGTTAGAAAAAAGTATTGTCCTTTATTCTTTTTTTCAAAGCTTTCCCAATTTGGGTAGGTTTCAAACTCGATGTGATCATAATAATCTACAGCACTTCTTCTTAGTTTTGCATCATCGATTTTAAAGCCTAATGGTTCAATTAAATGTAGTTTAGCATTTAATCCTACACAAGTCCTCATAATATTACCTGTGTTTTGTGGTATTTCTGGTTCATATAAAACCACATGAATCATACTAAAACCTCCTCTAACTTCACTTTTACATCTAAAGTGATCTTTCTTCTTAAATATTCTGCGTATATTAAGACTAAAACATTGCTTAAAACCATCGCATAAAATATCAATTCATATTCTAGGCCGGAAAATATTTGTCTTAATCCAAAGTGAGCGATAAGTACCATAGGTATTCTTAATCCCCACAGTCTCATTAATGCCATTTTTAAAGTGTTTTTGCTTTGCCCACTACCATTGAAAATTGACATATAGTTTTGGAATATTGCCATAGCGGGTTGTGTTAATAATAGCCAAAATGTATAGTCCATAGCAATTTTAACCATTTCCTGGTCACTATCAGATATTAACATATAAATAAAATATTTTCTAAATGGAATGATAATGGCTACTGCAACGGATGCAAAAATAAAAGCGATTCTCAAAGATGTTTTATAAGCCTTAAGGGCTCTTTCCGGCTGTTTATGGCCTATATTAGTACCGATATAAACTGCTGCGATCGAACTTAATGCCGTAACCGGTGTGAGTAATAAATTAGATAATCTATTACCTACAGAAAAACTTGAGGAAATGATATCTCCATAAAAGCGGAGGATAAAGGCTTGGATAAAGACAAATCCTAATGAGCTAATCGCTTGTCCTAAAGCTGCAGGTCCAGCAAAAGGTAATATATTGTTTAAGTTTTCTTTATTAATTTTAAGATCTTTTGCCTTTATAGTAATAAGTGTTTTATTTCTAAATAAATCATAGATCATAAAGGGTAAAAACAACATATTGCCTATAATGGTTGCCGTTGCGTTACCAACGATTCCTAGATGAAAAACTTTGACAAACACAGCGGTTAATATGATGTTTATAAAAATTCCTACAATATTGATTGTTGCAGGCAAAATAGTTTTTCCTTCAGCTTGCCTAATAGCTTGATAAATCATAAAAATCAAGACAGAAATATATTCAATACTTCTAATGTTAAAGTAGGTGACAGCATAACTGTGCGTATCACCTTTAGCACCTAAAGCGGAAACTAGATATGGTGAAAAAACTAAAATGAGTATAGTAAATATCATTCCAATCAAACTTGCTAGGGTTAGAAATTTAGCTGCATATTTTTTGGCATAATCTTTTTTTCCAGCCCCTAAGTATTGACTAACAATAGCAGATGCCGCTACTGCTAATCCAACACCAAAGGCAAGGAAGACATTATAAACCTGGTCATGTAGGCTCATTGCTGCCATGGCAGATCTAGCCTGTTCTGCTGTTAATCCCATCTGTGATACGAAAAAAGTATCTACAGATCCATTTAGAGATTTGATGAAATTATTTATAAAAAGTGGTAGAGACATGATGATCATGCTCAACCACAATCTTTTATCATTTAAGATTTTCTCTTTTGTATCCACTTTAAGTCTAGACATCTTATTTTTACTTCTTTCTATATGTTGCTATGAGTTGTTCACGTAAATCCCATAGAGGTTGTGATAAGTCTACATAATATTGGTGAGGTCTTTCAAGTCTTAAAACCTCTTTCCATAAAGTTGATCTTTCTTCTTGAGCATATGCTTTTACTTCAGAAAGTTTTGGAATATCATAGACTAGTTTTCCTTTTTCAAAAATTGGAATAAGTAATTTTTTTACTGTAAAGTTTGTAACTAGTTTTTGTTTCCATGGATATACTGGATCAAATAATAAATACGGTTCATTTGGATTAATGATTTCATCGTGTAGAGTAATCACATCCGCGATTGCTTTATTTTCTTCATCATAAAATCTATAGACTTGTTTAAACCCTGGAATAGTTGTCTTAGAAGCGTTGTTACTTAATTTAATTTTAGGCATATATTCATCACCTTTTTTTAGTGCTGCTAATTTATATACTCCACCAAAAACAGCCTCACTTCTAGCAGTGATTAATCTTTCCCCGACACCAAAACTATCTATTTTAGCTTCCTGGACTGTTACTAGATCTCTAATTAAATATTCATCTAATGCGTTTGATACCGTTATTTTAGTTTCTTCTAACCCATTTTCATCTAGGATTTCTCTTACCTTTTTAGTTAGGTAGGCTAAGTCTCCACTATCGATTCGAACACCTTTTAAGTATTTGCCCATTGGTTTTAAAATTTCATTATGAACTCTAATCGCATTTGGTAATCCATCGTTTAGTGTATCATAGGTATCAATGAGTAAAACTGTGTTATCTGGATAGTTTAGCGCATATGATTTAAAAGCATCATACTCATCTTCAAAGCTTTGAACATAACTATGAGCCATTGTTCCTAAAGCAGGAATTCCAAATTTATAGTCTGCCAATGTATTAGATGTTCCTGCTACTCCACCAATATAGGCAGCACGAGCACCGTATAATGCAGCGTCTCCACCATGAGCGCGTCTGGCACCAAACTCCATTACCAATCTACCTTTTGCTTCTTTTACGATTCTAGAAGCTTTAGTAGCAATTAAACTTTGATGATTAATTGTTAATAAAATCATGGTTTCAATCAATTGACACTCAATTATTGGTCCACGAACAATTAAAATAGGTTCATTAGGGAAAATTGCGCTACCTTCCTTCATCGCAAAAACATCACAGGTAAATTTGAAGTTTTCTAAGTATTTTAAAAAGCCTTCATCAAACATGTTTTTACTTTTTAAATATTTGATCTCATCTTGATCAAACTTTAGGTTTTGAATATACTCGATTACTTGTTCTAATCCAGCAAAAATAGCATATCCTCCACCATCTGGTACTCTTCTGAAAAAAACATCAAAAACTGCTATTTCATCTTTTCTGTTGTCTTTAAAATAACCATTAGCCATGGTTAATTCATAAAAATCAGTCATTAAAGTTAATTTTTTAGCATCCATTGTCTTATCTTCTCCTTAACTCTTTGCTTCTAATACTATATTACCACTTTTTAAAGCTTTTTGATATAATTATATTATCAAGAAATCTTTGCACCAGAGGTGTTATATGAAAAAAATATTATCACTTTTACTTAGTCGATTAACTTTAATTGGCATATTAGTTTTAGCACAATTTATTTTTTTAGT
>JAAYQV010000199.1 GCA_012519065.1 Phytoplasma sp. | reverse complement strand
TACTAAACTATGTCTGTTAATGGTGACTTGAGGGTTTTACAATGGTGATATCTATACTACTGTAATGAAGAAGCTAAAACTTGTCGCTATATAGGAACATTACTCCAGTGATGTACTCAGACCCCAGTGGTAAGTTTGCAATATCAACACTAATTATCATAGGATTTTTTGTTGGTGCAGGAATTGGCGCAGGGGCAAGTATTATTGGTCAAGCAGCAGCAAACGATTGGAATTTTAACAGTATAAACTGGGTACAAGTTGGACTAGATGGCTTCCTAGGTGGAGTGAGTGGGGCATTATCAATGTCGCCATTAGGTTGGGGATCACTTATTGCAGCGAATGCAGGAATAGGATTTATTGGTGGACTTGGAGGACATTTGATAAACGGAAGTGATTTTTCCGATCCAAGAGTTTGGATAGATGTTGCAATATCAACTGGTATTGGAGCATTGACTGGAGTGGTTGGTGGTCCAGGTGCTACAAGTGCTGCAACACAAAACGCCGCCAAACATACAGCCGGATTTATTAAGGCCGCATCAAGTTATGATAAAGTTCTTACCAAAATAGCAGCGGGTGGTTATAAAAATTTAGCTGGTGCTGCTGGCGCAAGATTTTTAACTGGACGCGCATTAACTGCTGCATGGAATCGATGGTTACAAGAACTGCAGGAATTGCACTTACAAAATCTCTAGCATATGGTGGAATTGCTTCACTTGCTGGATCGGCTGGCAAAGGATATTTAGCAGATTGGATTTATTCATTATTTTGGGATTAGATCAGAGGAGAGTTAATTTATGGATGTTTTATCAACAATGATTACAGCAATCATTATGGTACTTTTGTTTATATACATTTCAATGGAGTCAAATAGAAGAAAACAAAAAAGAAATGATTTAGAAGCTAATTATAATATTAAAGTTAGCAGAACTTTTTATCTAATTACCTCAATTCTTCTAATTATATTTCATCTTGCATATTATTTTGAAGCATATCCCAATTCATCTCCGTTTAGCATGTTTATGATTAGTCTCATCCTGTTAATATTTCCTTTTATTAGCTACTCATTAGCCAAAAAAAAGATAATAGTTAGGGATAATGAAATTATAGTTTACAAAACATTTAAAAAAATTACTATCCCACTAAGTGACATAACACAAATTATAGATAATGCTATAACTACAAAAATATATTCAAACAGCAAAAAAACATTGACAATTGACCGCAGATTATATGAAAATATAAGGCAAATTCTGAACAAAATTAAAGAAAAAATCAATGAATGAAAGTTTAGTTTCGCGTACTAAATTGTGTTGGTGTATAGTTTTACTAAACCACAATTCATAGAATATTTAAGCTAATAGTGTAAAAGTCTTGAATATTACTGCTGGGTTATAGGCATATGACTCCAGTGATGTATATTGATAGGGACGGAACTAGTCCTGAATGGTGGCATTGGGTTGCAAGCGGCGCAATGGTAGTTGCTGGTATAGCATTAATGTTTACCCCACTAGGAATTCTTGGTTGAGCACTTGTGACAGCTAGTGTAAGTTCTATGGTTGGTGGTTATTTAAATGAACAGTCAGGTGGTTCGTTTACAGCTGGTTGGGTTGGAGGTGCTGTTGCCGGGTTTGTATCTGGTTTAGGAGCAGGTATGGCATCATCATATGGAATCACCAAGTTATACATAGAATGCCTTGTAACTACTTAAACAAGTTAGTTAGGAGATATGGCTAATGAAAAAAAGATATTTTATTCATAAATATTTGCTGTTGCAACTGATTATAGTAATGATAATAATTAGTATTACAATAGGTGCTCTAATGTTTCATTTTAATTTATCAAGTAATTTTGAGGGAGTTTCATATATGTTTTTACTCCTACTACTCACGATAATTTTATTTGTGTGCATTATATTTATTCCAATATTTATGCTTGTAACAAAGGTAGAAATAGATAGGAATAAGATTGTGGTGAAAAATTATACTAAAATTGTTAATGAATTGTTTTGGAAGGAAGAATTAACAATGACTGAAAAGTTTATTGGTGGAGCAAGATATTTGGTTATTATAGGAAAAAACAACAAGGCAGTTTCGTTTTGTTACAGTAAAAACGTGGTAAAACATATTATGCTAGTCTGTTCAAATAAGCACATCTTAGATCAACTAAAATTAAAATACAATGCACCACATCATCAGTAGATATAATGAAAAAAACAGTAAAAATGATTGGAAAATATACTCAAGAATTTAGGCAAAATAAACCAGAATAAATCACTTCATTATAATTATTAAAAAACTTATGATAACAAAAATATTTAAACATTTAAAATAATAACAGGTATTATGGTTGTATAAATAATATGATATAATTAAAACACAAAACACCATACAAAATAAGGGGGAAAAAAGATGAAAAAAGATAAACTCCATAAAATCATATTAGGCGGCAGTATTGTTGTATTAGTTATATCATTAGTTCCATTATTTTTCAGCGAATGGTTTGAAATAAACATACATACAGTAGGGATAAGAATATCGGTTTTAATCGTATCATTTGCTGCGTTTATCTCAAGTGCTTTTTTTAGTTACTTAGTATACTCACATAATAGAACAGTTAGTAAACTAAATGATGATATGAATAAAAGAGGAGAAATGTTTAGAGAAATCCAGTTTGCATCATCAAATTACTCTATTATTGAGTTTACTGATAGAATGCTCATTTATAAAGAATCAGATAGATATATTAAACGATTTTTAGAAGATAAAGAATTTGGCTTCCATTTAATTGAAACAGATACTAATGAGAAAATAGAAGAAATCACTTTAGATAAATACAGTTTTTATACCATAAGAATACCTTTTAAAATTGTAGAAGGGAAAATGGTTTCTAAATTAAAGGTGAGTCAAATACGATTTGAAAGGGATTTAAAAAAATACTATTTTCGTCCTACAAATGAAAGACAAGAAGAAACAGGATATATTTTATATAACGAAACAACCAAAAGAAACAACTTAATCATGAATTTAATTGTTAAAAAAGATAACGACTTTTTTGATCAAGAAGTCAACGTATTTACTAAAATAAAAATCATCATTAATGTTGTTAGCCTATTAGGAGTAACAACTAAAGGTATTAACGAACTCTACTTTACCAATCCAACTCAAAAAGAAGGCGATGGACTTCATACATATAAAATCAACTCATCAAACTTTACTCTTTTAGAAAGACCTAAGATAGAAAGTCTAGATGAATTAGAATTTGATTTACTTTAAAAGATAATTATCTGACATTAAGGACATCTAAGGATGTTCTTTTTTTGTCTAAACACAGACTTTTTTAAAAAATTATAACTTTACTTGAAAGCGCCTTCCATCCATGATAAATTACAATTAATATAAAAAGGGATAAAAGGGGGATTTGGAATTGAAAAAGTTTTTTAATAAAAGGAGTAAAAAAGTTATAGATCAGGCGATAAGAACACTCACTAAGCTACAAAAGCCATTTGCAATTATCAGCCTATTTTTAATTTTATCAGGGGCCTTTTTTGCACCCATAGTCCATGCCTATAATGTTTGGAATGATCCAGTTCAAACCGTAGAAAAAGGAGAAAATAATGAAACAAGCCCAATGGAGTTATACGATCAAGTAGACTCATCTATGATTCCTATTGAAAAGGAAATAGAGCGCTTTAGAGATGAAAACCATAAAGTCTTTTTAAAAAAGGATGGTAGTTATGAGGTTTCAATCTATAATGATCCTGTTCATTATAAAGAAGAGGATCAATTTATTGAAATAGATAATACGTTGGTGGATTTAGGGAAATACTATACCAACCAACAAAATAACTTTAACATATATTTTCCTAAGGCTTTAAACAAAAATGAATCGATTAAAATCAAACAAGACGACTATCAAATAGAATGGAAATTAAATGATACAAAAGATAGTAAAGCAAAAAAGGGAGATAAAGTTAAAAAGAGTGATGATCAAACTATTTTAGATCATCTAAATAGTAGTTTAAAATATCAAGATGCCTTTAAGGATACAGATTTAGAGTATGTTTTAAAATCTAACAAAGTAAAAGAAAACATATACCTTAAAAAGTATCATGAAGATATTAGTTATACTTTTGAATACAAACTTAAAAATTTAAGTCTAGAACTTATTAAAGGGGTTTACTATTTTGTCAATCAAGCAGGTGATGCTTTATACAGTCTAGATGATTTATACATGATAGATGATCAGGGCATCATTTCTTATGATGTTAAAATAGAGGTAGAGCAAAAATCAAACAATAAATATTTTGTAAAAATCATACCAGATGATACTTTTTTAAAGGAAGCAAGCTATCCCGTTTTAATAGACCCAACCATAACGTTATCTAGACAAAGTCCAGTTATTTCTGATACCTTTGTAGTGGAGAATTACCCATATGAAAACTATCATAATATGCCTACAATGGAGGTTGGATATGTAGGAAGTTCTGGTGGTAGAAGAGATATTTTAATGAAATTTGAGATACCTTCTTTTATTACATCAAATGAAGTTATTACCTATAGTCACCTAAATCTAACTAGAACAGATGATACATATAGTGACCTACAAATTAATGTACATAAGAATGTGAATAATTTTACACCAAGTAATGTCACATGGGAGACAAAGCCAAACTACTATAATGAAGTTATTGATTATTATTCTTATAAGTATGTCTATGCTCCCATCCATTTTGATATTTCAAAAACAGTTAAAGAATGGCATGAGAACGGTAATAACTATGGATTTACCATCAGTCCAGAAAAATATGTCGCATCTGTTAAAAGAATATATCAAAGTCAGGCATCATACGAGGTAAGACCTGTTGTAAAAATAGGCTATGAATCAAAAGGAGGGCTTAAAAACTACTGGACTTATAGTTCTCAGGAATTAGGTGGTGCAGGTACGGGTTATATTTCTGATTTTACAGGAAATTTAGTATTTGTCAGAAATGAATATCATCTAGATAATGAATATTTGCCTCTAACTTTAAGCTTTTATCATAATACCTTAAGTAGAAATATCAATATAGGTTATGGTAGGGGTCAAAAAACAAATTATAACTATAAAATCTTACTGGATAATAATGTAAATCAGTATTACCTTGAAACTCCTGATGGGAATAAGGTTTACTTTCATAACACCTATAGTGATCAGTCAGAATATCCTTATCAGTGGGATTACAGTTTGGCAGAAGATGGCAGTAGGTGGGAACTTTTTCAAGAATTCTACCAAGGCTCACTAACTTATGCGACCATTACTACCCCTGAGCGTATAAAGTATGAGTTTGACCATTTAGGAAGACTTAGTCAAGTGATAGATCAAAACACCTATCATAGCATAAGAATAAACTACTTAAGTGGTGATATGATTTCAGGTATCACGGATTCTGCAGGTAATAGAATTCAATTTACTTATAGTTCTAATCAACTATTTTTGACAGAGCTACAACTAAAACAACCAGACGGTAGTTTTAGAACGGTAGAAAAAAGAAGTTATAGTTATCAAGGGGGTAATGTGAGTGCAGTTAATCTTTCTATAAACTATAATAAAAATACAAATAATTTATCTTATGTCTCTACCTTTTACTATGGGTATGAAGAAAACAGGTTAGTTTCAGCATACTCAAGTCTAGATGACTATAAAGTCTTATATACCTATAATGCATCAAATAAGGTCACTCATATGAGTTTAACGGATAACAACTATAACTTATCAGATATTAGCATTAGTTATGATTACTTAAAGACAACCTATACCAATCATAAGAATGAATGGGTGTCCTATCTTTTTGACAATTATGGACATACTATAAATATCTTAGATTCAAACTTAAATGCCTCATATTTCAGATATGCTAATCCATATTCATATATTAACATTCATTCAAACTTAAATGGATATGACCTAATTGACCAAAAACCTAATTACTTAATTAACCATAAGTTAATAGAAGCATCAGATGCCCTTAAACAAACGCATAATTATCTTTCAAACCATGGATTTGAAAATATTAGCGGTCTATCGCCTTGGGCTTTAAACAATCAAACAGGTCGTGTAGATGTCGATAATGAGATAAGACTCCTTGGAGATAAAAGTCTAAGGGTTTATAGTCAGACAGGTGTAAACCAGAGCATTATGTTAAAAGCAGGTTTTTATAGATTAAGTGTGTGGGTTAAAAATAAAGATGTATCAGGCGGTGGTAGGGTAAGGGTTCAAATAAATTCTGAAACAATCAGTAAGGCAACAAGCAAGATGGGAGAATGGGAAGAACTTACGCTTGATTTTAATCTTTCAAAGGAGACGACAATTACTATTTATTTAGAGAACACAAAAACTGATAAGGTGAGTTATTTTGATAACATCAGCCTTACGGAAGGTTTTATAGACACAAGATATAACGCCTTAGAAAACCATTCTTTTGAAAATGGACTTAATAACTGGGAAACGCGTGGGGCAGGTACAACATTAAACACTGAAACAGGAGAAATGGCAAAAATCTTTGGTAAAAACCATTTAAAGATTCAAGGCAATACAAATGAAAGCAGATATGCCAGACAAGTAATCACAAACTTCTTAACAGAAGGTGAGACCTATATGATAGGTGCTTGGGCAAAGGCAAATGCATCACCAAATACAGCTATAAATGGGATAAATAGAGGTAGATTTTTTAGCCTAGAGGTTC